>JAVROG010000220.1:0-3297 GCA_032162865.1 Mycobacterium sp.
ATGCGTAGAGCACCTCGGACAGACCGTGCGGGCCGGTGTTGGTCATGGCGGCACGCTCGCCCGGCAGCGCCATCGCGATGGCGGTGCCGAGCAGCACGATGAGCGGGGTGATCAGGAAATACCCTGAAGCCAGCTTCATCTCGCGCGGATTGATCTTCTTGCCGAGGTATTCCGGTGTGCGACCGACCATCAAGCCGGCGACGAACACCGTGATGACGGCGAGGATCAAGATGCCGTACAGACCCGAGCCGGTGCCGCCGGGTGCGACCTCACCCATTTGCATGTTGAACATCGCCATCGTGCCGCCGAGGCTGCTGTAGGAGTCGTGTACGGAGTCGATCGCACCGGTCGACGTCAATGTGGTCGCATCTGCGAAGACCGCGGAGTCGGCAACTCCGAAGCGCTGTTCGACCCCTTCCATTGTCGCGCCCGTCGCGGTCGGGACGGTGCCGTGATGCTGCAATTGGAACAGCATCATGAAACTGACGCTGAGGACGGCGAGGACGCTGACGACCGCGGCAATCGCGTAACCCTGCTTCTTGCTGTCCACCATGCGGCCAAAGGTGCGCGGCAGCGAAAAGCTGATGACCAGGAGCAGGAAGATCTCGATCCAGTTGGTCCACGCGGTCGGATTCTCGAACGGATGCGATGAGTTGGCGTTGTAGAAGCCTCCGCCGTTGGTGCCCAGCTCTTTGATCGCCTCCTGGCTGGCGACCGGACCGCCGGGGATGGTCTGCTGGGAGCCGGCCAGCGTGGTGACGACCTGGTCGTTGAGGTGGAAGTTCTGGACGATGCCACCGGCCAGCAGGACCAGCGCGCCGATAACGGCGATCGGCAGCAGAATACGCAATGTGCCCCGGACCAGGTCCACCCAGAAGTTGCCGAGTTCACTGGTGCGATGCCGGGCGAAGCCGCGGACCAGCGCGACGGCAACGGCCATCCCGACCGCGGCGGACACGAAGTTCTGCACCGCGAAACCGGCCATCTGCACCAGATGGCCCATCGTCGATTCGCCGGAATAAGCCTGCCAGTTGGTGTTCGTGACGAAGCTGATCGCGGTGTTCCACGCCAGGGACGGCGTCATCTTCGTCGCCGGATCGTGCAGATGCAGCGGCAGCTTGTCCTGCACGAGTTGCAGGACGAACAGGAACACGACGCTGACCGCTGAAAAGGCCAGCACGCTACGGGCATACGTTTTCCACGTCTGCTCCGAGCCCGGGTCGGCGCCGATCAATCGGTAGATGAATTTCTCAGTGCGCGAATGTTTTTCGGCGCTGTAGACCCGGTACATGTAATCGCCCAGCGGCACATGAACCATCGCCAGCGCAAGAATGAGTAGCGCGAGGAACATCACACCCGCCGCGGTGCCGCTCACTAGAACCGCTCCGGAAACATCAAGGCGGCCCCCAGCAACAGGGCAATCAGGACCGACAGAATGAGGCCGACTGTGTTGGCGATGCTCACGATCCCAGCCTCAGTGTCAAGCCGAGTGCGGCGAAGACTGCCACAGTCAGCACGAGGTAAATCAGCACAGACATTTTTGTCTCTCGTTCGATGACCGTTGATGCCTGATCGTTCTCGGGCAACAGTGACCTGACCTCGGGTGAGGAGGACATGTTCGAGGCTAGGCGCGATTGCGGCCGACAGCGTTCGCCCTTAACGCTTTCTTTACGTCTTGACCGCCACTTTTGCGGTCTTCCTAACCTTTGCCGGGGCGCTAGCCGGAGTTCGGACTGTCGATCATCGGCAGCCGCACCCGAAAGACCGTTCGGCCGTCCGTGGATTCGGCGCTGACCGAGCCGTGATGGGCCTTCACGATTGAACTGACGATGGCTAGGCCCAGTCCGATACCGGACCCGTTGGAACGGGACGGGTCCGCGCGGACGAATCGCTCGAACAACCGGGGGAGCAGATCCGCGTCGATGCCAGGTCCGTCGTCAGTGACGGTCATTTCCGCATAGGGCGCGTCGGGATCGCCGCGGTGGCAGGCGATTCCGGTCGTCACCGTGACGCCGGGTGGCGTGTGCAACCGGGCATTGCTGAGCAGATTGCTGACCAGCTGATGCAGCCGGGCATGATCCCCGCGGACCCACACCGGCCCCTCGGGCAGCTCATTGACCCACTGGTGCGTCGGCGCTGCCACCGCGGCGTCGTTCACCGCATTGATGACCAGCTCGGCCAGGTCGAGGTCTTCGTTCTGCAGGTCCTCACCCTCGCCGAGGCGGGAGAGCAACAGCAGCTCCTCGACGAGCAGGGCCATCCGGCGTGCTTCCGACTCGATGCGGGCCAATGCGTACTCGGTGGTCGGCGGCAGTGCCGAACTGTCCTGGCGGGTCAGCTCGGCGTAGCCCTGAATCGCCGCCAGTGGGGTTCGCAGCTCGTGGCTGGCGTCGGTGAGGAACTGGCGCATACGTAAATCGGAATCGACGCGATGCGCCAGCGCGCTATCCACGTTGTCCAGCAACCGGTTCAGCGTGTGTCCGACGATCCCGACTTCGTTGTCCGGGTCGGTATCTTCGAGCCGGACTCGGACGCTGATCCGGTGGTCATCGCCGGTAAGCGACATCATGGCGACTTCCCCGGCGGTCGCGGCGACCCGGCGCAGCGGGCGAAGTGTGTAGCCGACCACCCAAATGGTGAGTCCCGCGGTGACCACCAGGGCGGCAGCGACCAGCAGGGTGGTGGTGATGTATTTGCGGGCCATGATCTGATCGGCGAGCTTCACCGACACCCCGACGATCAGCAGGTCGGGCCCTTCGGCGCGGCTATCGACGCGGTAGGCGCCCAAGCTGCTGAGCCGCACGGTACGGGGTGGCGCGTCGGCCCAGGACCGCGCTTCGATCGCGTGGATGACGTCGGGCGGGGCGGGTTTTGGTTGGTCCTCGGAGAAAACCGCCGAGCCGATGACGGCGCCGTCGTGCACAACGGCGATCAGGTTCCCCGGGGTTTGTCCGGTGAATTCCAGCAGCGCCTGTGCCACCGGCGGAGCACCGCGGTGCGCCGAGGTGTGTTCGCCGTTGCGGTATCGGGCGTACGAGTTGCTCAATGCATCAAGGGATTCGGTGACATCGGCGTCGCTGATCGCGGTGACGTAGCCGCGCAGGCTGAGTACCGAGACCACGCCGACGGACACCAATACCACTGTGACGACGGCCAATACACCTAGCAGTAATTGGCGGCGCAGCGACCGGGGGAACCACGAAGGGGTGTTGCGCTCGCCGGTCATTCCGATTGCCGCAGCATGTACCCAACACCGCGGACGGTATGGATCATCGGCTCCCGGCCGGAGTCGATCTT
>JAVROG010000221.1:0-7733 GCA_032162865.1 Mycobacterium sp.
ACCGGCACGCCGAGATCCACGGTGAGCTCGAAGTGGACACGGGTGGAATCACCCTCGGGGGTCAGCGTGTACCGAGCGTCCTGCGCACGTTGTTGTTGTTTAGAACTCACCAGGGTCCAGCTCACGCCGTCGTCGTTAAACGAGTAGTCCAGCACCTGCTCGTCGCTGATGCCGACGACCTTCACGACCTGCCGCGACTTGGTCGGGTGGCCCTGGTCGTCACGTTCCAGTATTTCGACCTTGCGGTGAGCCGAAGACCATTCCGGCAACGATTCGAGGTCGAACAACACGTCCATGATCTCGTCGGGCGTCGCCTTGATGACGACCTCTCGGGACTCGGTGACTGCCATACCCGCTACGTTGCCACCGCTGCGCGCGCTAAAACAGTTGGCCGGCCAATCGGCTCAGGGCACCAGCACGACCTTGCCGATGTTCTCCCTGGCCGCCAGGATCCGATGTGCTTCGGGCGCTTCGGCGAACGGCACTGCCGCGTGCACGATCGGGGACGCTGTGCCGTCGTTCAGCGCTTTGCTCAGCGGCGTGATCCAGGGCTCGAGCGTGCCCCGGTCGTCCCACAACTTCAGCATGTTCAACCCGATGACGGTCTTGGACTCCGAGAGCTGATCGAGCAGATTGAATCCTCGCAGCATCGCCAAAGCGTGCGGTGCCGCCCTGCGCATCGAGCGTTTTTCGCCTTCCTGCATGTTCGAAATGCCGTAGCCGACAAGCCGGCCGCCGGGGCGCAGTAAGCCGTAGGACCGCCGTAGCGACGTGCCGCCGAGCGCATCCATGACGAGGTCGTAGGGCTCCAGGCCCTTCCACCAGCCGTCGCGGCGGTAGTCGATCGCGCGGTCCACACCCAGTTCGGCGAGCTTTTTGTGCTTGCCGGGCGATGCGGTGCCGTGTATTTCGGCGCCGGCGGCCTTCGCGAACTGGATGGCTGCGATGCCGACGCCACCGGCCGCCGCGTGGATAAGCACCCGTTCGCCGGCCTGCAGCGACCCGTAGCCGTGCAGGCCGGCCCACGCGGTCGCATAGTTGACCGGGACGGCGGCGCCCTGTTCGAAGGTCACCGAATCGGGCAGTGCCAGCGAGTCAGACTCGGTGACGTTGACGATCTCGGCGTAGCCACCGAATCGCGTTCCCGCCAAGACTCTTTCACCGACGCGAGCGGGATCGACACCGTCGCCTACGGCCGTGACCGTACCGGCGACTTCATAGCCGACAATCGCTGGAAGTTTGGGCGCGTCCGGATACAGGCCGACGCGGGCGAGGTGGTCGGCAAAGTTGACCCCGGCCGCCCGCACCTCGATCCGCAGCTGACCCGGTCCCGGCGGCGGCGGGTCAGGCCGTTGCTGCACCTTCAAAACCGATGGGTCGCCGTGTTTGGTGATGACGACTGCCCGCATTATGTTTCCTCCTGCATCGGGGTCCTCGCACGGCCCGGCGAGAACGGCAACCTTTGCGCATCAAAGCTTTTCGAACGGATGCAACCACTCAACCAGCGCGGCCAGCGGTTCGGCGGTCAACCGGTAGATGCGCCTGCGGCCCTGCGGCTCGTCGGCGACCAGCCCAGCTTCGCGCAGCACCTTGAGGTGTTCAGCGACCGCAGGGCGGCTGAGCTCGAACCGTTCGCTGAGTTCCCCCGCAGACAGGGGCTGTCGCGTCAGAATCTCGAGAAGCTTGCGCCGCACGGGATTTGCCAACGCAACGAAGGTGCGATCGCAAATGCGGTCGGGGGTGGCCACGCCGCAATATATGGCGGAAATTCCCGACATGTCAACTTTTCCCGACAGGTCGCGACACCCCACGGCGCGGCGCTACCGTCTAGGAGTGACCCGGGATCGCCGAGCTGCCGACGGCGTGCACGGGTGTGTCGTCACGATCGCAACTCGGCTGGAACAGCAGGTCAGTCAGATAAGCACCGCGATCACGGTGGCACTGCAGGAGCAAGTTCTTGAACTGCGCGGTGACGCGCAGATGATCGAGATGCTGGCCGCCAGTGTCCAGGCGAATGTGGAGACGATCTTTTACGCATTGCTGCACGACACGCCGTTCGATCGGATCAGCGCGCCGAAGCCCGCCCTCGATTACGCCCGCCGAGTGGCCCAGCACGATGTGCCGGTCAACGCCCTGGTGCGGGGCTACCGGATCGGGCAGCGTCACATGACCGAGTTGGTGTTTGCAGAGCTCCGCGCCCTTGACGTGGAACCGACCACCCGGGTCGCAGTGATCGAGGCGATCACCACCGTGGTGTTCGAGTACGTCGACCGGGTATCGCAGCAGGTGGTCGCGGAGTACGAGGACGAACGCGTACCCTGGCTGGAGAATCAGAACAGCATCCGGGCGATGCGGGTCCGCGACGTGCTGAGCGACAGCACCACCGTGGACGGCGACGCCGCCTCCGCCACGATTCGGTATCCACTGCACTGGCAACACCTTGCGCTCATCGTTTGGCTTCCCGGCCGCGAGGCTACGGGCGACGAGCTGACCCGAATACAGCGGTTCACCCGCGATTTGGCCGCTACCGTGGACGCCCCGGTGGACCCGCTGTTCGCGGCCGCCGACCGGTCCAGCGCCTGGATCTGGTTGCCGTTCCGATCCGCGCCGGGCGATATCACCGCCGGAGTCCGCGAATACGCCAGCGCCCGAACAGATTCGCTGAACATCGCGATGGGCGCGGTGGGCACGGGAATCGATGGGTTTCGCCGGTCCCATCGTCAGGCGCAACGAGTGCGGACGGCCGTGCTGGCGCGGGGTTCGCAACCAGAGAAGTCAGATCGGGTAATTGCCGCGGCAACGGATTCCGACATGATGGCCGCGGCGCTGTTGGACACGGCTATCGGCGAGGTCCGCGACTGGGTGTCCGACGTCCTGGGCGGGTTGGCGACGCACACCGAGGATGACGGTGTCCTTCGCGAGACACTGCGGGTATTCCTGCATAGCGGCTCTACTCACGAGACGGCGGCGAGGGAACTGTACCTGACTTTCAGCGCTTTAAAGGGACGCGTTGAGCGCGCGGTCGCGCGACGCGGCCGGCCGATCGACGACCGGGTCGACGTCGAACTCGCCCTCTTCGTGTGTCATTGGTATGGCGCCGCCGTTCTCCGGCCCGCCTAAGTGCCGCTACCTTTGGGTGTGCACCACGACTGGGAGCAGCTGACCGGCGGCGTGCATCGCTGCCGCCTGCCGTTCTGCGACGTCACGATCGGGCTGGTGTGCGGCCGCACCGGGGCGCTGCTCATAGACACCGGCACGACGCTTGAAGAGGCGCGCACGATCAAGGCGGATGTCCGGGACATCGCCGACTGCCAGGTGACTCATATTGTGCTGACGCACAAGCACTTCGATCATGTGATGGGCTCGTCGGCGTTCGCCGGGGCTGAGATGTACTGCGCGCCCGAGGTTATCGAATATCTGTCGTCGGCCACCGACCAGCTGCGCGACGATGCCTTGGGATACGGCGCGGATGCGGGAGAGGTCGACCGCGCGATTGCGGCACTGCGGCCGCCGCAGCATGGGATCCATAGCGCCGTCCTTGACCTCGGTGACCGCACTGTCTCGATCGCCCACCTGGGTCCGGGTCACACCCGCTCGGACTTGGTCGTAGTGGTTCCAGCAAACCGCAGCGGTGGCCCTACCGTGGTGTTCACCGGTGGCCTTGTCGAGGAATCCGCCGACCCGGCAATCGACGCCGATTCCGACGTTGCGGCATGGCCTGGCACGCTGGATCGGCTACTCGCCATCGGCGGACCTGGCGCCGTCTACGTCCCAGGGCACGGGCGTGTTGTCGACGCCGAATTCATCCGTCGCCAACAGGATTGGTTGCGTGCCAGCGCAGCGGATCAGCCGCGCTGAGCGAGCGCTACTGTGCCGCCGCAGTACACGCGGCGATGAGCGCATCAGGGTCGGTCACACTGAGCACCAATGAGCGCACAGTCACCGACTTGCGCCAGACCTTAGCCTGAGCCGATGGGTCGATCGTCAGTTTCACCAAGCCCTTCCGCGACCCATTGACCAGCCAGCGGTTGCGATTGCCGTGAACTCCTGCCTCAAACACGCTGTCGGTGGTCGCTTCGGCACTCCTGATCGACGCCAAGGGAATGGCGGCGGTAAACGCCCATCCCATCTTGACGCGCAGGTTGCCGGCCTCGACCCGCAGGTCACTGTTCTTGGGCCCGAGCCCCAGGGGTACCGATAGGGGGAGAAACCACCGGTCAAAGCGCAATTCCGTGTCCACGATTGTGACAGTACGCCGGTCGGATCCCTACGGCGAGAAATTCCAGCATACGATCACCGGCCTGCGCTTCGACACCAGTAGGACACCACCAAACACATTGTGGAGCAGTGGCTTTGATGCTCGGCCCGCACCCGTGGCAGTCCCGATGCGGTCTGCGCACCCCGAACGGACTTGACCGCCCACCGCGACCGCATCGGGCGTGGCCTGGTAGCACGACCTGCTGAACCGATCCAGTGGCCAAAACAGTTTCGGCGTCGTCGGCCGGTGATTTAGCTCACCTATCAGGGGAATACACTCTGTCGGTCAGGGGAATCGGGGTTGAGAGGGAGCGGAAGGCCATGGCCATCGCTGAAACGGACAACGCGGTCCAATCACAGTTCGAGCACGACGTCGCCGCCACGCAGCGCTACTTTGAGAGCGAACGCTTTGCCGGTATCACCCGCCTGTATACGGCCCGGCAGGTGGTCGAGCAGCGCGGCACGATTCTCACCGACTACACCGTGGCCCGCGAAGCGGCGGGGGCCTTCTACCAGCGCCTACGTGAGCTGTACGCCGACCAGAAGAGCATCACGACATTCGGCCCGTATTCGCCGGGGCAGGCCGTGAGCATGAAACGGATGGGCATCGAGGCGATCTATCTGGGCGGCTGGGCAACCTCCGCCAAGGGCTCCGTCACCGAGGACCCGGGGCCGGACCTCGCGAGCTACCCGCTCAGCCAGGTGCCCGACGACGCCGCGGTGCTGGTGCGCGCGCTGCTCACTGCGGACCGCAATCAGGAATACCTGCGTCTGCACATGAGCGAACGCCAACGCGCGTCGGCCACGCTTTTCGACTTCCGTCCGTTCATCATTGCCGACGCCGACACGGGCCACGGCGGCGATCCCCACGTACGCAACCTGATTCGCCGCTTCGTTGAAGTCGGCGTGCCCGGATACCACATCGAGGACCAGCGCCCGGGCACCAAGAAATGTGGCCACCAGGGCGGCAAGGTTCTGGTGCCATCAGACGAGCAGATCAAGCGACTCAACGCTGCCCGTTTTCAACTGGACGTGATGCGGGTGCCCGGAATTATCGTGGCGCGCACCGACGCCGAGGCCGCCAACTTGATCGACAGCCGCGGTGACGAACGCGACCAGCCATTCCTCCTTGGCGCCACCAACCTGAAGGTGCCTTCCTACAAATCCTGCTTCCTGGCTATGGTGCGCGATTTTTATGACCAGGGCATCAAGGAGCTAAACGGCCATTTGCTGTACGCGCTCGACGAAGGCGAATACGCGGTGGCCGGCGCCTGGCTGGAACGCAAGGGCATCCATGGCTTGATCTCCGAGGCGGTCAAGTCCCGGCAGGAGGACAGCCAGACATCGATTGACGACCTGTTCGACCAAGTCGAGTCGCGTTTCGTGGCCGCCTGGGAGGACGACGCCGGGGTCATGACGTACGGCGAGGCCGTCGCGGAGGTGCTCGCATTCGGTGAGAGCGAAGACGAACCGGCCGGTATGAGCCCCGACGAGTGGCGGAATTTCGCAGCCCGGGCCTCGCTCTACGCCGCCAAGGCGAAAGCCAAGGAGTTGGGCGTGGATCCGGGATGGGACTGCGAACTGGCGAAGACCCCAGAAGGCTATTACCAGATCCGCGGCGGAATTCCCTATGCGATCGCGAAGTCCCTGGCCGCAGCGCCGTTCGCCGACATTCTCTGGATGGAGACCAAAACCGCCGATCTGGTCGATGCGCGGGAGTTCGCCGAGGCGATCCACGCCGAGTTTCCGGATCAGATGCTGGCGTACAACCTCTCGCCATCATTCAACTGGGACACCACCGGCATGACCGACGAAGAGATGAAGCAGTTCCCGGTAGAGCTCGGCAAGATGGGCTTCGTCTTCAACTTCATCACCTACGGTGGGCACCAGATCGACGGCGTCGCGGCCGAGGAGTTTGCTACCAACCTGAAGCAGGACGGCATGCTGGCGCTGGCGCGGCTACAGCGCAAGATGCGCTTGGTCGAGTCCCCGTACCGCACCCCCCAGACTCTTGTCGGCGGCCCGCGCAGCGACGCGGCACTGGCCGCTTCGTCGGGCCGCACGGCCACCACCAAGTCCATGGGCAAGGGTTCCACGCAGCATCAGCATCTGGTGCAGACCGAGGTGCCCAAGAAGCTGCTGGAGGACTGGCTGGCGATGTGGAGCGACCACTATCAGCTGGGCGAGAAACTCCGCGTAACGCTGCGGCCACGCCGCGCCGGCTCGGATGTCCTGGAACTCGGGATCTACGGCGACGGCGAAGACCAGTTGGCGAACGTCGTCGTCGATCCCATCAAGGACCGCCACGGCCGCAGCATTCTGCAGGTCCGCGATCAGAACACTTTCGCCGAGAAGCTGCGCCAGAAGCGGCTGATGACGCTGATCCACCTCTGGCTGGTCCACCGCTTCAAAGCCGACGCGGTCTATTACGTCACGCCGACCGAGGACAACCAGTATCAGACCGAAAAGATGAAGTCCCACGGCATCTTCAGCGAGGTCTACCAGGAGGTCGGGGAGATCATCGTTGCCGACGTGAACAAGCCGCGCATCGAGGAGCTGCTGAACCCGGATCGGGAGGCCCTGCGAAAGTTGATCCTCAAGGAGGACTGAAATCCGCGTCTGGCGGTTTTTATTGGCACGCAACGCTTTTACTGTGAGGGGTTAGGGCGGTTTACGTCGCGCCTCGGAAGAACAGGCCCGACAGGTTGTGGCCGATCTTGGCGATGCCGGAAGCGAAGCTGCTCACCGCGAGGTCCAGATCGCCGGTGTTGGCAAAGCCGGAGACACCGCTGCCCGGGTTGTTGAAGCCCGAGATGAGGCCGCCGAAGTTCTGAAAACCCGACCCACCCAACAGCCCCGGACCGTTGGAGTTGAACCAACCCGATTGTCCCGTGCCGTTGTTGGCAACCGGTTTCCACTGGGTGTCGCAGGCTGGGTATGAGCACACCCGGCCCACGCCCGATGCGGGTGGTGCGTTCGGCGCACCGGGCGGCTTTTCAGTCGTTGTGACGCCGCGATACTCGGCGTTATCGGTGGAGTTTCTGCGCGCGAATTTCAGGGTATGCGACCCCAGCACAGTTGAGACGAGAGTGGAGATTGGTGAGTCTGATGAGATCAGGAGCTAGGACCGCCTTCGCGGTTTTCGGCGGTGGCGCGATTCTTGTCATGACCGTCGCGTGCGGCGGCGGGGATAAGAAGTCGCCGAGCAGCAGCACCACTCCGACGACGCAGACGACAGTTTCCTCGGCGGTTCCGTCCAGCGGCGCGGCACCTTCGGAAACCCAACCGGGCGGTGCACCGGGTGCACCTAGCGGCGGCGGCGGACCCGGCGGCGGCGGCGGCACGGTGCCCGGCGGACCCAGCGGCGGCGGCGGACCCGGCGGCGGCGGCGGCACAGTTCCCGGCGTCGGTGGTGGCGGCGGTGGACCGGGTGGCGGCGGCGGTTGCGTCGGCAACCTCTGCGGCGGCTTCCCGTG
>JAVROG010000222.1:0-4214 GCA_032162865.1 Mycobacterium sp.
GCCATCGTCCAGACCGGCACCGGCCCCACCGTGGTACGGCTTTCCGACGAGGCCGAGAGCGGCGTCAACCTAGCCACCCACGAGACGATCGGTGAAAACACAAACAGCGGTGGCTGTTTGGGACTGACCCTGTTCGAAGGCACCAAGGAGCACACCGAAAGTAGGCACGCCGAGACCCGCGCGGTGCTCGAGGCACACGGCGGCACATCGCTGGGCGAAGACCCGGCCAAGACGTGGGAGCACGGCAGGTACAGCGCTCCATACCTGCGCGACTCACTGCTGGCGGCGGGAGCGCTCTGCGAGACGCTGGAAACCGCTACCGACTGGTCCAACATCGCCGCCCTGAAGGCCGCCGTGACCGAGGCGCTGACCACTTCCCTTGGGGAATCGGGCACTCCGGCGCTGGTGATGTGCCACGTGTCGCACATCTATCCGACCGGCGCATCCCTGTACTTCACCGTGGTCGCCGGCCAGCGCGGCAATCCGATCGAACAGTGGTGGGCGGCCAAGAAAGCCGCATGCGACGCGATCATGGCCACCGGCGGAACCATCACCCACCACCACGCGGTCGGCGCCGACCACCGGGCCTGGATGCGCGACGAGGTAGGCGAGCTGGGTGTGCAGCTGTTGCGTGCGGTCAAGGCCACCCTGGACCCAGCCGGAATTCTCAATCCCGGCAAGCTGATTCCGTGACAAGAGAAAATCCGACTGTTGGCAAGTTGGCCCAACGCGAGATCAGCAAGGTCACCGCGCTGACCAATCCGCTGTCGGGGCACGGCGCCGCGGTCGAGGCGGCCCAGCGAGCGATCGCCCGGCTGCATCACCGCGGCGTGGAAGTCATCGAGATCGTGGGTGAAAACGCCGACGACGCACGCTATCTGCTCGACGCGGCAGTCGAAAAGGGTACCGACGCAGTCGTCGTCACCGGCGGCGACGGCGTCATCACCAACGCACTTCAGGTGTTGGCGGGTACCGATGTGCCGCTGGGCATCATCCCGGCGGGCACCGGCAACGACCACGCCCGTGAATTCGGAATCCCCACAAAGGATCCCGAGGCCGCCGCGGACATCGTCGTGAACGGCTGGACGGAAACCATTGACCTGGGCCGGATCCGCGACCACAGCGGCGGCAGCAAGTGGTTCGGCACCGTGGCGGCAACCGGATTCGATTCGCTGGTGACCGATCGTGCCAACCGAATGACCTGGCCGCACGGGCGGTTGCGGTACTACATCGCGATGATGGCCGAACTTTCGCAGCTGCGACTGCTGCCGTTCCGGTTGGTGCTCGACGGAAAGCAGGAGATCGAAACCGATCTCACGATGACCGCGTTCGGCAATACCCGCAGCTACGGCGGCGGGATGCTGATCTGTCCCAACGCCGACCCGTCGGACGGCCTGCTCGATCTCACCATGGTGAAGTCGGAATCCCGGACCAAGCTGATCCGCTTCTTCCCTACCGCGATCAAGGGCACCCACGTCGAACTCGACGAAGTGACCACCGCGCGGGCCAAGACCATCGAAGTCGAATGCCCCGGGATCAACGTCTACGCCGACGGCGACTTCGCCTGTCCGCTGCCAGCCGAGATCTCGGCGGTGCCGGCGGCACTGCAGGTGCTGCGGCCCCACCGCGTGTAACGACGGGGTCGCCGAATCCGACATCACTTCCACACCCGCTAATCGGGAGGAAACATGTCGGGGTTTCGTAACGCCGGGTTGGCAGCGTCGGTCGCGATGAGCGCGTCGCTGTGCCTGGCGCCGGTTGCCTCGGCGGGTGAAGTCGCATCCTGGAATGGCGAGTACGTCATGGTGCTCTCCGCCAACGCGAAGTCCGGCACCAGCATCGCCGCCAGTCAAAACGAATTCGCCCACCGAACGAGCGTCACCCTCAGCTCGAGCTGCACGGCGGGTGTCTGCATCGCGACGGTCAATAATCCCCCGCCGCCCAAGAACGAATCCATGCCGCACACAATCGAATTCACCTGGAACGGTGCTCAGTGGGTGCGCGAGATGACCTGGCAGTGGGACTGCCTGCTACCCGACGGCACCGTCGAAAACGCCCCGGCGAAATCGATAACGGTCTACACGCCAGGGCAGTACGGAATCCTCACCGGCGTCTTCCACACCGATATCTCTAGCGGCGCGTGCAAAGGCAATGTCGACATGCCGGTGTCGGCGAAACCGGTGTCCGTCCCAGTCAATTAGCCCACGCCGCGGTTCAACCAAGTCACCTCGCCGGCGTCGCCGCCGTCGCGATACGCCTCGAGCGCGTCGTCCCACGCGGTTCCCAACACCGAATCCAGTTCGGCGGCAAGCGTGTCGGCGCCTTGCGCCATCATCCGCCGCAGCCGATTCTCCCCGACCATGATGTCGCCGTTGGCGCTCATCGCCCCACTCCACAGGCCGAGCTGCGGAGTGTGGCTGAAGCGGTGGCCGTCGACACCGGGACTGGGGTCCTCCGTGACTTCAAACCGCAGAACCGACCATGAGCGCAACGCGTTCGCCAACCGGGCACCCGTCCCGACGGGACCCACCCAATTGGTGACCGCGCGCAACTGCCCGGGCATGGCCGGCTGCGGAGTCCATACCAAGTTCGCCTTGGACTGCAGGGACGACGACAACGCCCACTCGACATGTGGGCAAACCGCCGCTGGGGAGGCGTGGACGTACACCACACCCGCCGTCACGTCGGCGAACTGATTCGACGCACGCATTTGTTGCTCCTTCGGTTCCACGAGGGACGTCTTCCCCAACGACCTGGTGAACCCGACAAGCACATGCTTGCATTTCAGTTTTTGTGTCCTGCGTGTCTATTGTGCCTCGTGATACCCGTGTTGCGCTAGTGTGCAGTTTCCTCAGATCTGACCCGGTCAGAAATCGCGGGCCACAGGTCCAGCGCCCAGTCACCGAAATCGCGGTCCGTGAGTACCACCAGAGCCAGCTCCACTTCGGGATCTGCCCAGATGAACCCCCCTGACTGCCCGAAGTGGCCGAAGGTCCGTGCCGAATTCTGCGCGCCGGTCCAGTGCGGAGATTTGGCGTCCCTGATCTCGAAACCCAGTCCCCAGTCGTTGGGCCGCTGGACACCGTACCCGGGCAACACACCGTCCAGGCCGGCGAACTGCACGGCGGTCGCGTCGGCGTGCATCTCGCTGGAGACCAGCGACGGACGCAGCAGGTCGGCGGCGAACACCGCCAGATCGTCCACGGTCGAGGTCGCCCCGTAACCTGCCGCCTCGGCACCGTCCTCGAGTCGAGTCGTCGTCATGCCGAGCGGCTCGAACACAGCCTCGGTCAGGTACCTGGTGAACTCGATCCCCGATTCCCGCTGCACGGTGTCGGCCAGCACGGTGAAGCCATAGTTGGAATACATGCGCCGGGTGCCGGGCTGGGCCAGCGTCTTGTCCGAGTGCATCGCCAGACCCGAGGTGTGTGCCAGTAGGTGGCGGATCGTGGACCCGGGCGGTCCGGCGTCGGTGTCGAGGTCGACGACGCCTTCCTCGATCGCGATCTGCGCGGCGCGGGCCACCAGCGGCTTGGTGACCGACGCGAGCGCGAACACGTGCGCGGTGACACCGTGGGTGGCCAGCACCCCGGCGGGGCCGACGACCGCGGCAGCGGCAGTGGAAACGGGCCAGTCGTCCAGAGCGTCTAAGGTGGCCACTTCCTGGCTACCCCTCGCCTTTTCTGGCGATGTAGTAGTTGTTCAGCACGTCCGACTCGATCTCGGCCACCTCGACCTCCTCAAAGCCGGCGTCGACGAGCATCGAGGTGGCCAGCTGCCGGCCCCACACCGTGCCCAGGCCGACACCGTCCAGCGCCAGCGACACCGTCATGCAATGCATCATCGAGGTCGTATATAGGTAGGTGCTCAGTGGGACGCCGATGTTATCTTCGAGCCGGCTCGACGCCTTGATGTCGACCATCAGCAGCACGCCGCCGGGACGAAGCGCCCGGTGGATGTTCTCCAGCACGCGCGCCGGCTGCGCCTGATCGTGAATCGTGTCGAACGCGGTGATCACGTCGAAGGCCTCGACGCTGTCCAGCCGGGTCAGGTCGTGGCGCTCGAAGGTCGCGTTACGCAGCCCAAGGGCTTCCGCTTGCCGCGCACCCGTGTCGACGGCCTCCTCAGAAAAGTCGATCCCGGTGAACCGGCTGGCCGGAAACGCCTGGGCCATCAGGTTGATCGCATGTCCACTGCCGCAACCGAAGTCGGCG
>JAVROG010000223.1:0-4912 GCA_032162865.1 Mycobacterium sp.
ATCTAGTGTTCACCGCGCCTGGCGGGGGAGTGCTGCGCCTACGCGGACCTATTCCCCGACGACCTCGAGGCTGTCGCGGACGCTCTAGATGCCGTCCTTCAGGCGTTGCGCAAATCTGTTACGGACAGACACGCGGGCCGGCTCATCAGGCGAGCTGGTGATGTCGGCAACGTGGCTGGTCAGCCCACTGCTGCAAGGGTCGGGGTGGCGGGATTCGAACCCACGGCCTCTTCGTCCCGAACGAAGCGCGCTACCAAGCTGCGCCACACCCCGCTTGAAGCCTCGACAGCGTATCGCACCGCGCCTATCACATCCCAAACGGCAGGTCGGCGTATCAGTTCCACTGACAGGAGCGCTCGAATTCGACCAGCGCCCGGGCGGGGTCGGTGGGATCGAGGCCCTGCGCGGCCACCCAATCGTCGCTGAAATACGTGTCGGAGTAGCGGTCACCGCTGTCGGCCAGCAAGGTGACCACCGAGCCGCTGTGTCCCTCAGCGACCATCTCGGCGAGCAGGCCGAACGCGCCCCACAGGTTGGTACCCGTCGAAGGTCCCACCCGGCGCCCCAGAACGGCGCTGACGTGACGGGAGGCGGCGATTGAGGCCGAGTCGGGCACCGAAACCATGCGGTCCACCACCGTGGGCAGAAACGATGGCTCAACACGTGGCCGGCCGATGCCCTCGATCCTCGACGACGCGCCCGTCACGACGTCGGAGCGACCTTCGTTGTACGCCGGAAAGAACGCGGAATTTTCCGGGTCGACGACACACAACCGCGTCGCATGCCGCTGATACCGGATGTAGCGGCCGATCGTCGCGCTGGTTCCGCCGGTGCCCGCACCCACCACGATCCAGGTGGGTATGGGGTGCGTCTCCTCGCGCATCTGCAGGTAGATCGATTCGGCGATGTTGTTGTTACCCCGCCAATCCGTAGCCCGCTCCGCATTGGTGAATTGGTCCAGGTAATGTCCGCCGGCCTCCTGCGCGAGCCGCGCGGCCTCGGCGTAGACCTCATCCGACTTCTGAACGAAATGGCAACGCCCACCATGGGATTCGATCAATGTGATCTTGGTCGCGCTGGTCGATGCCGGCATCACCGCGATGAACGGCAACCCAAGCAGCGCCGCGAAATAGGCCTCCGACACCGCCGTGGAACCGGAAGACGCCTCGACCACCGTGGTGCCCTCCCCGACCCATCCGTTGCACAGCGCGTACAGAAACAACGAACGGGCCAGCCGGTGCTTGAGACTTCCGGTGATGTGTGTCGTCTCATCCTTGAGGTAGAGCGCCACTTGCGCACCGGCGCCCTCGCCGGACCATGCCGACGGCAGCGGATAGCGCAGTAAGTGGGTGTCGGCGCTGCGACGGGCGTCGGCCTCGATCAGCCGGATCGCATTGTCAGTCCAGCTCCGGGACCGGCTGCGGACCGCGATGCGAGTCCGATCGGTCAACGCACCGACGCTGTTGGCTGCGACCGACTCAGGTTGCTGGCCGCATCCCGGCCGCCCATCGGGGTAGCGATCAACGTCAGCAAGGTGGCCTCGGGCCGGCAGCAGAACCGCACCGGAGCAAACGGTGAGGTGCCAATACCAGCAGAGACGTGCAGTCTCGTGTTCGCACCCCACGCAGAGACGCCCTTGGCGCGGGAGCGATCCAGGCCGCAGTTGGTCACGATGGCGCCGTAGAACGGTAAGCACAGCTGCCCGCCGTGGGTGTGGCCGGCCATCACCAGCTGGTAGCCATCGGCGGCGAAACGGTCCAGCACGCGCGGTTCCGGTGAATGGGTCAGCCCCAGTCGCAGGTTGGCGGCCGGGCTTGCCGGACCCGCGATCGTGTCGTAGCGGTCGCGGTCGATGTGTGGGTCGTCCACGCCGGCGGCGGCGATGTGCAGGCCGGCCACCTCGAATTCGCGGCGGGTGTGGGTCATGTCCAGCCAGCCGCGCTCGGTGAAGGCCGCGCGCAGGTCCTGCCAGGGCAACGGCTCACCGCGGACGCGGTGACCCGGATTGGTGAGGTAGTTCGCCGGGTTCTTCGGGCGCGGACCGAAATAGTCATTGCTGCCGAAGACGAAGACTCCCGGCCGGGATAGCAGGTCGCCCAGGGACTGGACCACCGCGGGCACCGCCTTGGGGTGGGCCAGGTTGTCGCCCGTATTGACCACCAGGTCCGGATCCCAGCTGGCCAGTTCGCGCAGCCAGGCCTGCTTGCGTCGCTGGTTGGGAGTCATGTGAAAGTCGCTGAGATGCAGCACCCGAAGCGGCGTCGAGCCCGGACTCAAGACGGGCATCGTCACCTCGCGCAAGACAAACGCGTTGCGCTCAACCAGCGAGGCGTATCCAATCCCGGCGACGGCCGAGCCTAGGGCGGCGGCGCCGGTTCGCAATAAGACGGGCAACGCTCCACGACGATGCGGTCCGCGCAGCGGACGGCGCAGGAGCGGGGCAGTAGGGCGTACGTCAGCCATGCCAGGCAGTTTACTGCCGGTGGGCAACCCAATGCGCGTCTGTCTGCGTGATCAGGGTTTACGGAGGCGGCGCCGGCGGCGGCGGAGGCGCCAACAGCGGAATGGTGATCGGCGGCAGGCCGGGAATCTCAACAACCTGCGATCCGACGACCTCCGGCGGCAGACCCGCCGGCGGTGGCGGCGGGGGCGGCGGAATGCCATTGCTGACCTGGATGGTCACGATCGAACCCGGGATCGTCTGGCCGGTGGGAGCGGTTCCGACCACCTCGCCCAACTTGGCGGTGCTGTTGACCGAGTTGGGTTGGTCGGCGACCTGGAAGCCCGCGTCCTTCAGGCGCTGACGGGCCTGGTCGACATCGAGACCGGCCACACTCGGTACGCGTCCGGCGGGGGAACCCTCCACGAAGCGCGGATCGGTGGGCGGCAGATGTACTTCACCGAAGTTGTTGGCGATCGGCTTCAGCGCGGTGAACCAGGTGCGGGCGGGCTCGTTACCGCCGTAGAGGTCGCCGCTACCGCAGTGACGCAACGGGCCCGAACACAGGTCCGTCGGCGAGGGGGAGTCGTCGTAGATATAGTTCGCCGCCGCGTAGCGGTTGGTGAACCCCACGAACCCGGAGGAGCGGTGGGCCTCAGTGGTGCCGGTTTTGCCGGACATCGGCAGGTCCCAGCCGGCCGCACCGGCCGAACCCGCCGCGGTGCCACTGCCCACCGCGTCCTTACTCATCGCGTTGGCAAGGGTATTGGCCAGCCCCTCCGGGACCACCTGCTCACAGGTCTCGGTGGTGACGGCGACCTCGTTGCCGTTGCGGTCGATCAGCTTGTCGATCGGTTTCGGCGGGCACCACATGCCACCGGACGCCAGAGTTGCCGCGACGTTGGACAGCTCCAGCGCGTTGACCTCGATGGGTCCTAGCGTGAACGAGCCGATGTTCTGCCGCTTGACGAAGTCGGCCAGGCTCTCATTGCTGTCGGGGTTGTAGTCGCGGGCGGTGCCGGGATTGGCGTAGGAGCGCAAGCCGAGCTTGATGGCCATGTCCACCGCGCGCGTGACACCGATCTGCGAGATCAGCTTGGCGAACGCAGTGTTGGGCGACGTGGCCAGCGCATCGGTCACGCTCATCGACCCGCGGTAGTTCCCGGCGTTGATCACACACCAGGTGTCCTTCGGGCATCCCTTCGCGCCACCGCTACCCAGACCCTTGCCCTGGAACCTGGGCGGCACGTCCAGCTGGGCGTTGATACCCATTCCCATGTCGAGCGCGGCTGCCGTGGTGAAGATCTTGAAGATGGACCCGGCGCCGTCACCGACCAGCGAGAACGGCTGCGGCCGCATCGTTTCGCCGGCATCGGTGTCCAGCCCGTACTTGCGGTTGCTGGCCATCGCCACCACTTTGTGCGACGTCTTGCCCGGCACGATCACGCTCATCACGCTCGAGATGCCGCTGAGGGTCGGCGGAGCGAAGTTGTCGATGGCCGTCTTGACCGGAATCTGCACGTCGGGGTCCAGCGTGGTGCGGATCAGGTATCCCCCGCGGGCGACCTGTTCCTTACTAATACCGGCGCGCGACAGATACTCCTGGACGTAGTCGCAGAAGAATGCACGGTCACCGGCGGCGATGCAGCCGCGGGGCAGCTCGTTGGGCTGCGGCAGGATCCCCAGCGGCTGGGCCTTGGCGGCCCGTAGTGCCTCAGCCTCCGCGGGGATGTTCTCGATCATCGTGTCCAGGACCAAGTTCCGCCGGGCCAACGCACCCTCGGGGTTGATATAGGGGTTGAGCGCGCTGGTCGACTGCACCATGCCCGCCAGCAGCGCCGCCTGCTGCCAGTTCAGGTCGATCGCGTTGATGCCGAAGTAGGTCTGCGCGGCGTCCTGGACACCGAACGAGTTGTTCCCGAACGACACCAGGTTCAGATAGCGCGTCAGGATCTCCGGCTTGGTAAAGGTTTTGTCCAGCGTGAGCGCCATCCGGATCTCGCGGAGCTTACGGGCCGGGGTGGTTTCGACGGCAGCGCGCTTTTCCGCGTCGGTTTGGGCCGTGACCAGCAGTTGGTAGTTCTTTACATACTGCTGCTCGATCGTCGAACCGCCGCGGGTATCGGCGTCGCCGGACGCGTAGCCGGCCAGACCGGTCAGGGTGCCTTTCCAGTCCACACCGTTGTGATCGGCGAACCGCTTGTCCTCGATGGACACGATTGCCAGCTTCATGGTGTTGGCAATCTTGTCGGAGGAGACCTCGAACCGGCGCTGCGAGTAAAGCCACGCGATCGTGTTCCCCTTCGCGTCGACCATGGTCGACACCGCCGGAACCTGTCCTTCGAGCAGTTGGGCGGAGCCGTTGGCGACAACTTCGGAGGCTCGGTTCGACATCAGCCCAATGCCACCTGCGAAAGGGAACATCAGCGCGGTGGCGACGATGCTGGCGAGCACACAGCAGCCTGCAAGTTT
>JAVROG010000224.1:0-2908 GCA_032162865.1 Mycobacterium sp.
TATACGGCGTCCAAGCATGGTGTGGTCGGGCTGAGCCGGGCGCTGGCCAACGAGCTTGCCGCACAGAATATTCGGGTCAACACGGTTCATCCGACCGGAGTGGCAACGGGTATGCAGCCTGCGTCGCTTCACGCTCTGCTTGTCGACGGACGCCCGGATCTGGTCCCGATATTCCTCAACGCCTTGCCTGCGGTGATGGCCGAAGCCGTCGATATCAGCAACGCGGTGCTGTTCCTGGTTTCCGACGAGTCGCGATTTGTAACGGGTTTGGAGTTCAAGGTCGACGCGGGGGTGACGCTGCGATGACCTCGCGTTCGGAGCGCGGCAGGCGCGCATTCGCGGATGTGATGACCTTCCCCGCGCCGCAGGATTCCAGCCCGGCGACGACGAATGGCCTAATCGACTTCGTGTTCGGTGAGGTGTGGTCGCGTCCGGCGCTGAGCAGGCGGGATCGCCGGTTCGTCACGCTCCCGTGTGTGGCGGCGGCCGACGCGGAAGAGCCGCTGAAGGATCACGTCTACGCGGCATTGAACAGCGGTGACCTCACCATCGCGGAAATGCGGGAAACTGTGCTGCATTTCGCGGTGTACAGCGGATGGCCGAAGGCGTCCAGGTTCAATATCGTGGTCGACGCACAGTGGGACCGAATACATCGCGAGCGTGGGCAGACCGTGCCACCGCCTGCACCGCTGTTGCCGCTCGTCACGCCGAACGATCCGGAAGAACGGCTGGCAACAGGAGAGCAATCGTTCAAGGACATCAACTGCATACCGTTCGTGCCGATACGGGACAACCCGTATTCCGGTGCGGGAATTCTGAACTTCGTCTTCGGCGAGATGTGGCTGCGGCCCGGCCTCGGCATGAAGGAACGCCGTCTTGTGACGGTGGCGTGTGTGGCGTTCCAGGACGCACCCATCCCGATCATGAGCCACGTGTACGCCGCGTTGAAGAGCCGCGACGTCTCGCTTGACGAAATGGAGGAGGTGGCATTGCATTTCGGCGCATATTACGGATGGGCGAAGGCGTCCCATCTGAACCAGGTGATCAGCGAGCAGAAGCAGCGCGTCCTCGACGAGTGGCGCGAGGAAGCCTCATGACCCTGGCACCGACGTTGGCCGGCGGATTGCTGATCGGCGGTAACCGGATCACCGAGGCGTCGGGCGGAACGCACTCCCACATCTACCCGGCGACCGGCCAACCGAACGCGATCATCCCATTGGCGGGCGCTGCCGAAATCGACCGCGCCGTCGCCTCGGCCTGGCAAGCCCATCGGGAATGGATGTCGCTGACCGTCGACCGGCGCCGCGATCTGCTGATCGACCTTGCCGACGCGGTGCACGAGAACCTCGACGAGCTGGCTCGTCTCAATGTTTACGACTACGCGGTACCAATCTCCTTCGCAGGCAACGCAATCCTGCTGGAGCGGTTTCTCCGCCATTTCGCCGGCTACGTCGACAAGCCCCACGGCACCAGCACGCCAGTGACTGGATCCTTTGACATCAACCTGATCGAACGTGAGCCCTACGGCGTCGTCGGGGTGATCACCCCATGGAACGGGGCGCCGGTCGTGATCGGCTCCTGTGTTGCGCCAGCGCTGGCGGCCGGAAACGCCGTCGTGCTGAAACCATCTGACGTGGCGCCGTTCGCCGCACTGCGATTCGGCGAACTGTGCCTCGAGGCGGGGCTGCCGGTCGGACTGGTGAATGTCGTGCCTGCCGGGCCAGTGGGGGGCGACGCCCTAGTCCGTCATCCCGGCATCCGCAAGATCCACTTCACCGGCGGAAGCCCAACCGCCCGTATGGTTCTCGAGGCCGCAGCGGTCAATCTGACACCTGTCGTAACGGAGCTCGGCGGCAAGTCGGCGAACCTCGTCTTCCAGGACGCCGACCTGGATGCCGCGGCGATATTGTCGGCACATCAGGGGCCGCTCATGCAGTCGGGACAGAGCTGCGCCTGCGCCAGCCGCGTGCTGGTACACGAATCGGTCTACGACGCGTTCCTGGAGAAGTTCCTCACCGTGATCGAAGCCTCGACGATCGGCGATCCCCTCGACCCCCGGGTCGTTTTCGGCCCCGTGATCAGCCAGACTGCGGCCGACCGCATTCTCAATGTGATCGAGGATGCCGTCACCCAGCACGCCGGTGAGTTGCTCGTCGGGGGCAAGCGGATCGGCGGCGAACTGGCGCAGGGCTACTACATCGAGCCGACGGTGTTCAGCGGTGTCGACAACACGTCGGCGCTGGCCCAGAACGAGACGTTCGGACCGGTCGTCTCGGTGATCAAGTTCAGCGACGAGGCAGAGGCGGTCCGTATCGCCAATGACACGCCCTATGGATTGAACGCTTTCGTGCAAACCACCGATTTGCGCCGGGCACACCGCGTCGCGCGTGGGCTCGAGGCGGGGTCGGTGTGGGTCAACCAGTTCAGCGACATTGCTCCGCAGGGACCCTACGGCGGGTACAAACAGAGCGGAATCGGCCGCACAGGCGGTCTGGAGGGGCTGCACGAATTTTTGCAGATCAAGAACATTCGCATCGCGATGAGCTGAGCGGTGTTATCAAAATCAATGAGGAGAGTCGATGGCCGGGCGGGTAGCTGACAAGGTCGCGTTCATCACTGGCGCCGCGCGTGGGCAGGGGCGCAGCCACGCGGTCCGTTTGGCGGAGGAAGGCGCCGACATCATCGCCGTCGACATCTGCCGGCCCTTCGCCGACTCGCCGGCCCCACCGGCGACCCCCGAAGACCTTGCGGAAACCGCCGACCTGGTCAAGGCGCTGGACAGACGGATCGTCACCGCCGAGGTCGACGTCCGCGATTACGACGCACTCAAGGCCGTCGTCGACAGCGGAGTTGAGCAACTCGGCGGACTGGACATCATTGTCGCCAACGCAGGGATCGGCACCATCGG
>JAVROG010000225.1:0-5992 GCA_032162865.1 Mycobacterium sp.
TGGCGGTGGCGGAGGGATTTGAACCCTCGGACGGTTTTAGCCGTCACACGCTTTCGAGGCGTGCTCCTTAGGCCGCTCGGACACGCCACCGTCAGGGAGCTTACCTACCAACGGCCGCTCACCCCAATCGCTGGCGGGCGAAGAACTCCTCCAGCGGTACGGCGCACTGCGCGGCGAGCACGCCGCCGCGCACGGCGGGGCGATGATTGAGCCGACGGTCGCGGACTACGTCCCACAGTGAACCGACGGCGCCGGTCTTCGGCTCCCAGGCGCCGAACACCACCCGCGCGACCCGCGCTAACACCAGCGCGCCGGCGCACATCGTGCACGGTTCGACGGTGACCGCCAGCGTCGCCCCTTCCAACCGCCAGCCGTCGCCGAGCACCCGGGCCGCCGCGCGCAACGCCAGGATCTCCGCATGCGCCGTCGGATCCCCAAGGGCCTCACGGGCATTCACGGCTCGCGCGAGTTCGGCGCCGTCGGCACCGATGACTACCGCACCGATCGGAACATCACGAGGGCCAGCGGTGCCGGCGACCGCCAACGCCGCACGGATCAGATCTTCGTCGCCGGTCACCGCCGCACCTGATGGCGGCGACCCGCCGCGGCCGCGCTTGCGCTCACCGACCCAGGCGGTCGATCACCGCCGACAACTGCTCGGCAAAGCCCATCTCGCGGGCGATGCGCCCTAGCTGCTCGTCGGCGTACAGGTCGGTCTCGTCGACAATCACTCCCAGCACCGCTTCGGGCAACCCGATATCGGCCAGCAGGCCCAGGTCGCCTTCCTCGAACGGATCGGAATCCTCGAGGTCTTCCGCGTTGATTTCGGCGTCCAGATTGTCCAGCACCTCGGCGGCGATGTCGTAATCCAGCGCCGCGGTGGCATCCGACAGCAGCAACCGGGTTCCCGACGGCGCGGGACGGACGATGACGAAAAACTCGTCGTCCACGTCCAGGAGCCCGAAGACAGCACCGGCGCTGCGCAACTCTCGCAGTTCGGTCTCGGCGGCCGACAGACTGGTCAGCGACTTGGCGGCCATCGGCGAACAGCGCCAGCGGCCTTCTTCGCGCACAACGGCCACGCCGAAGCCGTCCGGGGTATCCGCGGACGGGCCTGGCGCTGCTGAAGCCCGTTGTGCTCCCATGGGCGCCTACGCTAGTCCCTGACCTGGCCTCTGGCCAGATGAAGCCGGCACGAGCGGCCCGCCGCCAATTGATCTGTGTCAACCTTGGACCGTGGCGAAGACACCGGTATGCGTACTCGGCCTGGGTCTGATCGGTGGTTCGATTATGCGGGCCTCCGCCGCGGCCGGCCGCGAGGTCTTCGGCTACAACCGCTCGGTGGAGGGCGCCCAAGGCGCCCAGGCCGACGGGTTCGCCGCCACCACCGACCTCAACGACACGCTGGCCCGTGCCGCCGACAGCGACGCGCTGATCGTGCTGGCCGTGCCGATGCCGGCCTTACCGAACATGCTCGCCCACCTCCGCGAATCGGCCCCCCACTGTCCGCTGACCGACGTCACCAGCGTCAAGACCGCGGTGCTCGATGAGGTCGCCGCGGCCGGACTGCTGAATCGCTTCGTCGGCGGTCATCCGATGACCGGCACCGCGCACTCGGGTTGGAAAGCCGGTCACGGCGGGTTGTTCAACAGAGCGCCCTGGGTGGTCAGCGTGGACGATCACGTCGATCCGGAGGTCTGGTCGATGGTGATGACGCTGGCGCTGGACTGCACGGCGGTGGTGGTGCCCGCCAAGTCCGACGAGCACGACGCGGCCGCGGCCGCCATCTCGCACCTGCCGCACCTGCTCGCCGAGGCGTTGGCCGTCGCCGCGGCCGGGGTGCCGCTGGCTTTTGCGCTGGCCGCGGGCTCGTTCCGGGACGCCACCCGGGTCGCGGGCACGGCGCCGGACCTGGTGCGCGCCATGTGCGAAGCCAACACCAGCCAGTTGGTGCCGGCCACGGACCGCATCATCGAACTGCTCAGCCGCGCGCGCGATTCATTGGCGAGCAATGGATCGGTGGCCGACCTCGTCGATGAGGGCCACGCGGCGCGCACGCGTTACGAGAGTTTCCCGCGCTACGACATCGACAACGTCGTTATCGGTGCCGACAGCTGGCGTCAGAAACTGGCCGCCTCCGGCCGGGCGGGCGGCGTGATCAGATCCGCTCTGCCAACCCTGGATAGTCCACGATGAAGCCGTCAGTGTCGACGGTCACCGTGGTGTCGGCCACCGGCGAACGCAGCTTGATCCCGTCCAAGCGACCCTCGCTGGTGTAGCTCACGGTGGCCGCGTCGACGGTCATGGCGGGAACGTTCACATAGACCATCGGCAAGACGATCGAATCGGCCCGCTCGTGGATGCCGAGGCGCCGGATCGGCAATGCGTTGAAGAACGGACTGAACACCAGGTCGACGTCGAGCGCGCCGTTGTACCCCGCGCGCCGCTCTCCCTGGTGGTCACTGACCAACCACATGTTCTCCTCATCGCGGGAGATGGCGAGCTGGCGTTCGCGCTCGGCCAGCGTCACGGTGAGCCCGAACCGCTTGGTGGCGCCCTTCTCGTCGGTCTGCAATTCGTAGAACGCACCGAACGCCGGGCTGGTTGGGGTGGCCGCGGCCACGATGCGGCCATTAGCCTTGATTCGCTTGCCGGACAACTGAACTCGCACTGATTCCATGCGCGAGCAGTCCTGGGCGCGCCAGGTCAACATCGCGGACAAGGCGCGCTGCGTTGGATCAGAGGGGGCTGCGTTCACTCTTCTACCGTAGGACCTGTTGGTCACCCGCCGCACCTTTGTCGGTAACTGTGACCTTGGCGGGGTCAGCCCGCCGATCCGCTGCACGGCTCGCCCTGCTCAGGCGCCCGGTGCCGGGCACCGAGGCCCACACCGTCAACGCCAGCAGGCCGTCCAGAATCAGCGCCAACGCCGCCACCGTCACCGCACCGACGAGCGCGATGTGAAATTGGCGTTCCTGTATCCCGTCGATCAGATAACGCCCCAACCCGCCGAGACTGGCGTAGGCGGCGACCGTCGCGGTCGCGACCACCTGCAGCGTCGCGTTGCGCAGGCCGCCCAGGATCAGCGGCAGGGCATTGGGCACCTCGGCCCGCAGCAGCACCTGCCGCTCGGTCATGCCCATCGCACGGGCGGCATCGACCACCAAGGGGTCCACGCTGGCGATGCCCGCATAGGTGCCGGCCAGTAGCGACGGGATACCGAGCAGCATCAGCGCCACGATCGGCGGCCCCAGGCCCAATCCGTACAACAGCACGCCCAGCAGCAGTACGCCCAGTGTCGGCAACGCGCGCAGCCCGTTGACCGCGCTCACCACCAGCAGCTGACCGCGGCCGGTGTGCCCGATGATCAGCCCGATCGGGACGGCGATGACGGCCGATGCCGCGACCGCCAGTGCGGTGTATTCCAGATGCTCACAGATGCGGGCGGCAAGCCCGGTCGGGCCGGTCCAGTTGCTCGCGGTGGTGAGGAAGGACACCGCTTGTCCGATGAAGTTCATCGGGCGCCACCCACCAGCGGGGACCTGATCGAGCGACGGCTGCGTGCGGCGCGCTCCCACGGCGTGGCCAGCCGCCCGGCCACGCTGATCAGGGTGTCGACGACGACCGCGAGCGCAAACATCGCGATGATGCCGGCGACGATCTGGTCGCTTTTGTTCGTCTGAAATCCCGCGGTGAACCAGGTGCCCAGACCGCCGATGCCGATCACCGATCCCACTGCGACCATCGCGATGTTGGTCGCCACTACCACCCGCAATCCGGCAACCAGCACCGGAATCGACAGCGGCAGTTCAATCTTGAGCATCCTAGTGACGGGCGCATAGCCGATCGCGATCGCCGCATCGCGCACTTGCGTGGGTACCGCGTCCAGAGCCTCGAGCACCGCGCGCACCATCAGTGCGGTGGTGTAGGCCGTCAGCGCGACGATGACATTGGCCTCGTCGAGGATTCGGGTCCCGATGATCAGTGGCAGGACCACGAACAGTGCCAACGACGGGATGGTGAACACCAGGCTGGCGGTCGCCGTCGTCAACCGGCGAAGCACCGGTGCCCGCTGCACCAGCAGCCCGAGTGGCACCGCGATCGCCAGTCCGATCACAACCGGGACCAACGCCAGCCGCAGGTGAATCAGGGTCAGCGCCCGCGCGGTGTCCAGATGCGTCATCAAGTAGTGCATCAGCCCTGCCGTCGACCTTCTGCCGCGGCCAACACATCGGTGGCCAGTATGCCGCCGACGACCTTGTCCGCACGGTCGACCGCGACTCCAACAGTCGACGGCGACGACAGGGCCGCGTCCAACGCCTGGCTGAGGTTGCCGTCGACGTGGAATACCGAACCGATCGAGGTCATGGTTTCCGACAGCGGTTCGCCGCCTCGGTGCCGGCGCAGTCCGTCGGCGTCGATCCAGCCGATAGCGCTGCCGTCGTCGACCACGAGTACCCAGCCGTCCGGAAGTTGTGCATCAGCCAGACCGTCGGCGGGGATCTGCTCGATGTCGTGCATCGGTAGCCCCGCCGCGTCGAGGAGTTGTAGCCATCGATAGCCGCGGCCGAGACCGATGAACCTGGCCACGAAATCGTTCGCCGGACGCGAGAGCAGCCGAGCCGGCTCGTCGTATTGCTGCAGCACTCCACCGGAGCCGAATACCGCGACCCGGTCGGCGAGCCGGAGCGCCTCGTCGATGTCGTGAGTGACGAACACGACGGTCTTCTGCAATTCGCTTTGCAGACGCAGTATTTCGTTCTGCAGCGTATGTCGGACGACGGGGTCGACGGCAGAGAACGGCTCGTCCATCAACAGGATTGGCGGATCCGCAGCCAGTGCCCGTGCGACACCGACGCGCTGTTGTTCGCCACCGGAGAGTTGCGCGGGGTAGCGCGTGGCGACCTTGGGATCGAGCCCGACGCGTTCGAGCACCTCGTAGGCCGCGTTGCGGGCGGCCCGCCGGGACTGGCCCTTGAGCACCGGCACCGCGGCCACGTTGTCGATCACCCTTTGGTGGGGCATCAATCCCGCGTTCTGGATGACATAGCCGATACCGCGGCGTAGCTGCACCGGGTTGACCGTCGACACATCCGCGCCGTCGACGGTGATGGTGCCAGAGGTCGGGTCGATCATCCGGTTGATCATCCGCAGCGCTGTCGTCTTGCCACACCCGGACGAGCCCACGAAGACCGTCAGCTTGCCGTCGGGCACTTGAAGACTCAACCGGTCCACCGCTGTGGCGCCACCGGCGAAAACCTTGCTCACGTCGTCGAAGGTGATCAACTAGCAGCCCCCGCCCCTGTGCGCGATCATTGCTTGATGGGATGATCGAAACCGTTGTCGTGCACCCATTTCCGGGCTGCCTGGTCGGTATCGACGCCGTCGTTACCCGACACCGCGGCATTGAGTTCGGCGATGCCCTCCGTGGTCAGCTTGGCCGACACGGCGTCCAGCACATCCTTGAGTCGATCCGACTTCTTCTGCGAATTCACCAGCG
Organism: Mycobacterium sp.; assembly: GCA_032162865.1. Taxonomy (GTDB): domain Bacteria; phylum Actinomycetota; class Actinomycetes; order Mycobacteriales; family Mycobacteriaceae; genus Mycobacterium. The sequence continues at coordinate 5,501 of JAVROG010000225.1, forward strand.
GCACAATGTTGCCGGCCAGGAAATTGTGCTCGGGATCCTCAAGGGCCACCAGGTGATCCTGCACGATCGCCGGTGAGGTGCTGAAGATGTTGGCGGCGACGGCGGTTCCCTCGACCAGTGCGCGCACCGTCACCGCGCCACCGCCGTCGTTGATCGTCTTGAAATTGCCCGGACTGATGTCGAGTCCGTACTTCTGCCGCAGTCCGGGCAACCCGGACGGGCGTGTCGCAAACGCCGACGGCGCCGCGAACCGCACTTCGGCAGAATGCGCTGCCAGGTCCGCGATCGTCTTGAGACTCCACTTGGCGGCGGTCGCACCGGTGACGGTGACGGTGTCGGTATCGGAGGCCGGTGACGGCGTGAGGATGGACAGGTCACCAGGTAGCCGGTGGTATAGCTCCAACTCGACAGCGTCGAGCATGGTCGCCTTGGAACTCGGCTCGAAGTAGAGCAGCAGGTTGCCGATGTACTCTGGCACCAGGTCGACGGAAT
>JAVROG010000226.1:0-6697 GCA_032162865.1 Mycobacterium sp.
GCGACCCGCTGCGCCCGGCTGCGCCGCGCTTGCGATCGCCACGGCCGCGCTTGCGGTCGCCATACCGCTCAGTCTCTGTACCGCGACCGCGGCTAGTGCGCCGGACTCGTTGATGGCCAGATGCACCAGAATTGGTGCCGCCAGACTGCCGCACCGGTCGGCCAGCCAACCGAAAATCCAGCCCGCCAAACCAGTGATCAACACGATGGGCACCGCTGGTTCACCGGCGGCACGCGCGTCGGCCACGTGCGACAGGCCGAACGCGCCGGCCTGCAGCAACCGGCCGCCGACGCGCCCGAATGCGTCGGCCGCTGCGGTACCCAGCGCCGCGCGAAACGCGGTCTCCTCCGCCCATACCGTGCCGATCGGTATCTGCAGACCAAGCCAGCACGGCACCGACAAGGGAAGCTCGCGCGCCGCCATCGACAGCCGCACCATCGGAATCGGCGTCGTCGCCGCGATCATCGTCACGGCCACGGCCGCGGCGGCAGACCCCCAACGCAATCCCGCCCACAGCGGTGGTGGGCGCAGACCAAGCGGCGCACGGGTAGTCAACGCGAGCAAGCCACCCATGCCGGCCTGCGCGGGCGTCCGCCACGCGGCTGGTAGACGCGGACTCACAACGCTCCAGCCGACCAGGCCGACAGCCAAAAACAGCGCGCGGAATCTTAGGCGAAGAATCGCGGCAGCACCGCCTCGGACATCTCGCGCAGTTCCGCCAGGGACACCGTGAACAGACCCTGCACCTCTATGGCATCCGACGCTTCATCGGCGACGCCGATGCGCACCGCGGGCAGTCCCCGCGCCTCGCACATGGACCGGAACCGGCTCTCTTCGGTGCGCGGCACCGCGACCAAGGCCCGGCCCGCCGACTCGGAGAACAGCGTCACAAAGGGATCGACATCCTCGGGAAGCACTATGCGGCAACCGGTTTCACCTGCCAGCGCGGATTCCACGACGGCTTGGACCAGCCCGCCTTCGGAGAGGTCGTGGGCGGCCATGATCAGGCCGTCGCGGGAGCCGGCGATCAACACCTCGGCCAGAAGCTGTTCGCGCTGCAGGTCGACCACCGGCGGTAGCCCGCCCAGATGGTCGGCGGTCACCTGCGCCCAGATGGAGCCGTCGAATTCGTCGCGGGTGTCGCCGAGCAACAGCAGACTTTCCCCCGGCTCGGTTCCCAGCGCGGTGGGGATGCGCCGGGCGACGTCATCGAGGACGCCGAGCACCCCGACCACCGGGGTCGGCAGAATCGCCGACGAACCGGTCTGGTTGTAGAAGCTGACGTTACCGCCGGTGACCGGAATCCCCAGTGCCGCACAACCATCCGCGAGTCCGCGCACCGCCTGGGAGAACTGCCACATCACGGCCGGGTCCTCGGGCGAGCCGAAGTTGAGGCAGTTGGTCACCGCGACCGGGGTAGCGCCGGTCACGGCCACATTCCGGTAAGCCTCGGCCAGCGCGAGTTGGGCACCGGTGTAGGGATCCAGTTGCGTATAGCGCCCCGAAGCATCCGTCGACAGCGCAATACCCCGACCCGTCGCCTCGTCGATGCGCAGCACGCCACCGTCGGCATGTTCTGCCAGCACCGTGTTGCCGCGCACGTATCGGTCGTACTGCTCGGTGATGAACGCACGGCTGCACAAGTGCGGACTATCAAGTAACGCAAGCAAAGTCGCGCGCAGTTGGTCACCGGTGACCGGACGGGGCAACTTCTTCGAAGAATCCGCGTTCAACGCGTCCTGAGCGTCCGGTCGTGCCACCGGACGCTGGTACACCGGCCCTTCGTGGGCCACCGTGCGCGGCGGCACGTCGACGACGGTCTCGCCGTGCCAGGTGATGCGCAACCGGTCGCCGTCGGTGACCTCGCCAATCACGGTGGCCAGCACTTCCCACTTGCGGCACACCGCCAGGAACGCATCGACGTTCTCCGGCGCGACCACCGCGCACATCCGCTCCTGCGACTCGCTGCAGAGCACCTCTGCGGGTGTCATCTGCTTGGCGCGCAGCGGCACGGTATCCAGGTTGATCGCCATGCCGCCGTCGCCAGCGGATGCCAACTCCGATGTGGCACAGGACAATCCGGCACCACCCAGATCCTGGATGCCGATCACCAGGCCGCCGGCATAGAGCTCGAGGCAGCATTCGATGAGCACCTTCTCCATGAAGGGGTCACCAACCTGCACCGACGGCAACTTCTTTCGCGAGTTCTCGGCATCGAAGGTGTCCGACGCCAGCACCGAAACCCCGCCGATCCCGTCGAGACCCGTCCGCGCCCCGAACAGGATGATCTTGTTTCCGGTGCCCGAGGCAAACGCCAGATGCAGATCCTCCTGGCGTAACACGCCGACGCACAGGGCATTTACCAGTGGGTTGCCGGCGTAGCAGGCGTCGAAGACGGTCTCACCGCCGATGTTGGGTAGCCCCAGCGAATTTCCGTAGCCGCCGACGCCGCGGACCACGCCGTCGAGCACGCGGCGGGTGTCGGGCGCGTCGGCCGCACCGAACCGGAGTTGGTCCATCACGGCCACCGGCCGCGCTCCCATGGCCATGATGTCGCGGACGATGCCGCCGACGCCGGTGGCCGCGCCCTGGTACGGCTCCACGTAGGAGGGGTGGTTGTGGGATTCGACCTTGAAGGTGACCGCCCAACCGTCACCGATGTCGACGACGCCGGCATTCTCCCCGATGCCGGCCAGCATGCCGGTTCGCATGTCGTCGGTGGTGGTCTCGCCAAAGTAGCGCAGGTGGACCTTGGAGGATTTGTACGAGCAGTGCTCGCTCCACATCACCGAATACATCGCCAGCTCGGTGTCGGTCGGCCGACGGCCGAGGATCTCGCGGATCCGCTGGTACTCGTCGTCTTTGAGGCCCAGCTCATGAAAAGGTTGCGGCTGGTCGGGGGTGGTTGCGGCGTGCTCGACGGTGTCAGTCGCGGGGGTGTGCGGGCTCGTCACGCACACAGTCTAGGTTCCTCCCGGAAAACCGGCTGACTTCAGTCTCAGCGGCCGCGATAATAACCCGATGTCACGTCACTGGCCGCTGTTCGACCTGCGTATCACCACTCCGCGCCTGCAATTGCGTCCGCCCAACGAGGAACTGATCGATCAGCTGATCGACACCATTCTCGAAGGTGTGCACGAACCGGACCGGATGCCGTTCGCGCTTCCCTGGACGCGGGCACCGCGCCCGGAGCTGCCGTTCAACACGCTGGCCCACTTTTGGCGGTGGTTTGCCCGCTTCACCCGGGACGACTGGAAACTGCCGCTGGCCGTCGTCATCGATGGGCGAGCCGTTGGTGCGCAGGACCTGATGGCTACAAACTTCCCGGTCACCCGTGAAGTCGACTCCGGCTCCTGGCTCGGGATGCGCTACCAGCGACAAGGCTTCGGAACCGAGATGCGCTCCGCCGCCCTGCATTTCGCGTTCGCCGAACTGGGCGCAGAGGTCGCGACCTCAGCATCGTTCGTCGACAATCCGGCCTCCATCGGGGTCTCCCGGCGGGTCGGTTACCAAAAAAACGGCGTCAAGCGGCTAGCGCGCGACGGCGCGATGGTTGAGGCGCTGCAATTCCGGCTGACCCGCGACGAATGGCAACGGCGGAGCAGCGTCGACGTGCGGGTCGACGGATTCGACCGCTGCCGGCCGATTTTCGGACTCGACTAATGACCCACCAGCATTACTGACCCACGATCCAGGACTACCGACCGACGACGTCGAAGACATTCCCCTCGGGGTCGGCCAGCACCACCCAACGGAAGTTATCGCCGATCCTGCGCCCACCTTCCTCGGTGGCTCCGGCCGACTTCAGCCGCGCTACCTCGGCGTCCACGTCCTCGGCAGCGAAATCGAGGTGCACGCGGTTCTTTCCCGGGGTGCGGTCCGGCACCTTCTGAAATCCGAGCCGAGGCCCTTCGGCGCGGGCAACGGCAAAGAATTCACCGGGCAGCAATTCCTGGGTGGTGCCGTCGAAGTTCTCGGCCCACCACGCGGCTAATTTTGCGGGATCGTCGCAGTCGAACGTAACCATTTCTACGTTGAGTGCCATACCTCAAACCCTATGCTCGAGAACTGGCGGGCGAAAGAAACGCACCCAATGCCGCCGCATACGGAGCCACGTCGTGTGCTCCCATCAGTTCTCGGGCGGAGTGCATGGCCAGTTGCGGGGCACCGACGTCGACGGTCGGAATGCCGGTCCGCGCCGAGGCCATCGGCCCGATCGTCGACCCGCACGGCATGTCGGCTCGGTGCTCGTAACGCTGCAGCGGCACACCGGCCTGCTGACAGGCAAGTGCGAAGGCCGCGGCGGTTCGCCCGTCGGTGGCGTACCGCAGGTTCGGGTGCACCTTAAGCACCGGCCCGCCGTTGACGCTGATCAAGTGCCCCGGCTCATGGCGCTCCGGGTAATTGGGATGTGTTGCGTGCGCCATATCGGCGGAGGCCAAGAGCGAGGTGGGCAGCAGTCGCAGATAGTCTTCGCGGCTGCCGCCGGCGGCCAGCACGATGCGTTCCAGGACCGTGCCCAGCAGGTTGGATTGCGCGCCGTGGTCCGAGGTCGAGCCGACCTCCTCATGGTCGAACAGCGCCAACACCGGCAGGAACGTGGCCGGGCCCGAGGTCGCCTGCAAGGCCAGCAGTGCTTCCAGTCCCGCGTAGCAGCTGGCCTGGTTGTCCAGTCGCGGCGCACTCAGCAGGCTCTGGTCGGCACCGATCACCGCCGAGGGGGTCAGGTCGTGCGTCATCAGGTCGGCGGCGAGCACATCGGCCCCGGCCACTCCGGCGCGCTCGGCGACGTAGCCGACAAACGACCCGACCGCGTCACCCACACCCCAGACCGCGTTGACGTGCCGCTGCGGATCCAGCGTCACCGACTTGCGGTCATCGGCCAGGTGGATGGCCAACTGCGGCACCCGCAAGATCGGTTCGTCGATCCGGACCAGCCGGTTCACGACGGCGCTGCCGTCCCGCACCGACAAACGTCCGCTGATGCCTAGGTCACGATCCAGCCAGGAGTTCAGCCACGCTCCGCCATAGGGTTCCAGCGCCACCACCTTCCAGCCGACAATCGACCGGTCGGGGTGCTGCTTGACCCGCAGATTGGGGCTATCGGTGTGCGCGCCGATGATCCGGAAGGGAGTCAGCCCCGCACGGCCACTCCAAGCGATCAGCGATCCGGCCCGAACGGTGAAGTAGCGGCCGGGCTCGTCCGGCCAGCGATCACTTTCGCTGAGTTCGGTGAAGCCGGCGTCGAGCAGCCGGATTGCCACCGTCGCGCACACGTGGAACGGCGACGGGGACGCGTCGACAAATTCGCCGAGGCCAAGGGCGGTCGCCACCATGTGCCATGTCTAGCATCACCGCGTTCGCGGTGGCGTTAGGGTCTTGCTTGTGCCCGCTGTTCAGCCGCAGCCCATTCTGGCGCCCCTGACTCCGGCCGCCATCTTTTTGGTGGCCACCATCGACGACGGCGGCGAAGAGGCGGTCCACGACGCGTTGGCCGACATATCCGGATTGGTGCGGGCGATCGGTTTCCGCGAACCCAGCAAGGGACTGTCGGCGATCACCTCCATCGGCTCCGATGCCTGGGACCGATTGTTCTCGGGACCGCGGCCCGCCGAACTACATCCGTTTATCGAGCTGGAAGGCCCGGTCCACACGGCGCCCGCCACTGCAGGCGACCTGTTGTTCCACATTCGGGCGCAGACCCTCGACATGTGCTTCGAACTGGCCGGCCACATCCTTAAAGCCATGGCCGGCGTGGTGACGGTGGTCGACGAGGTGCACGGCTTCCGCTTCTTTGACAACCGTGACCTGCTGGGTTTTGTCGACGGCACGGAAAACCCGGACGGCGCAATAGCGGTCAGCGCCACCGCGGTCGGCGACGAGGATCCCGACTTCACCGAATCGTGCTACGTACATGTGCAGAAGTACGTGCACGACATGTCCTCGTGGGAATCACTGCCGGTGAACGAGCAGGAGCGAGTGATCGGGCGAACCAAGCTGGAAGACATCGAACTTGATGACGACGCGAAGCCGGCCGACTCGCATATTGCCCTCAACGTGATCACCGACGAGAACGGTGACGAGTTGAAGATCGTCCGGCACAACATGCCGTTCGGCGAGGTCGGCAAGGGCGAATACGGCACGTACTTCATCGGCTACTCGCGGACGCCTGCGGTCACCGAACGAATGCTGCGCAACATGTTTCTCGGCGATCCGCCCGGCAACACCGACCGCGTGCTGGACTTTTCCACCGCGATAACCGGCGGCCTGTTCTTCTCCCCCACCGTCGACTTTCTCGACGACCCGCCGCCCCTGCCCCAATCGCCGGCATCCGCTCCGGCCGTCGCCCCGCCCGCACGCAACGGCTCACTTTCGATTGGCAGTCTGAAAGGAATTCCGCAATGAACAACCTCTACCGCGATTTGGCACCGGTCACCGAATCCGCTTGGTCGGAAATCAAATTGGAGGCAGTCCGCACCTTCAAACGACACGTCGCCGGGCGCCGCGTGGTCGATGTCAGCGAACCCGGCGGGCCGGTCACCGCGGCGGTCAGCACCGGACGGTTGATCGACCTCGACTCCCCGGCCGACGGCGTGATCGCTCATCTGCGCGACAGTAGGCCGCTGGTCCGACTCAGGGTGCCATTCACCCTATCCCGCAGCGAGATCGACGATGTCGAACGTGGCTCCAACGACTC
>JAVROG010000227.1:0-13093 GCA_032162865.1 Mycobacterium sp.
CGTTGGCCAAGGATGCCGAACAAGGCCGCCGCCAATGCGCTGCCGACCAGTGCGCCCACGCCAACCTCGAATCCGGTCAACAACGCGAACGCCGCTCCGGTCAAAGACAATTCGCTGGAACCATGGACAGCGAACGACATCTGGCGCATCACGATGAACGGACCGATCAGCCCGGCCACCAACCCCAGCAGCGCCGCCGCCACCAGGGCCTGCTGGACAAAGTCATGCCTGAGCAAATGGGCGGTCTGGTCGAAGGCGAACAAGTGGTGCAGCATGTCGGCAAGTCGTTCGTTCATCAGACCTGCCCATCGGGAGTGCCGACCACGAAGTAACGGTCTTTCACCTTGACCACCTCGATGTCGGCGCGGTACAGCTCCGACAGCGTCTCGGCGGTCATCACCTGTTCGACGCTGCCGATCCGGAATCGGCCGTCCACCAGATAGAGCACCCGGTCCACATACGGCAGGATCGGGTTGATCTCGTGGGTGACGACAATGACCGTGGTGCCGGCGTCGCGGCGGCGCGTGTCGATCAGCTCCGCGACCAGCTTGGCGTTGGCCGGGTCCAGGGTCAGCAGCGGTTCGTCGCACAGCAGCAGCGTCGGGTCGCTGGCCAGTGCCTGGGCGATCCGGACCCGTTGCAACTCACCGCCCGACATCAGCCCGACCCGGACGTCGGCCAGCTGCTCGCCGTTGACCTGTTGTAGGGCCCGCTGCACGGTTGTCCGCCGGCGGGCCCGGTCGGTGGCGCGCAGCGCCACCGCGCCCCAGCGGTGCCCGTCGACGCCCAGACCCACCAAGTCGCGGCCGCGCAGCATCACCTCCCGGTCGATCGGATGATGTTGTGGCACATAGCCAATGGGCCCATCCGCCATCGCCGTTCCGGCGCTCAGCGGTAGTTGTCCGAGCAAGACCTTGAGCAGCGACGTCTTGCCGGTGCCGTTGGGTCCCAGCACCGCGATGAACTCACCGGCCGCCACGGACAGGTCGAGGTTTTCCCAGAGCACGCGGTCGCCGAAGGCCAGCCGGGCACCGGTCAGCGCGACCGCCTCTCGCCGCACCGGACCGGTGGTCAGCGGCCCGACCGTAACGCGGCCGTCAGTTGGCTGACGGTGTTGCGTTGCCAGGTCAGGTAGTCGGATCCGCTGGGCATGGTCTCGGAAACTTCGGTCACCGGCACCCCGGCCTTGCGGGCGGCCGCCCGCAAGTCGGCAGTGGTGGCCGTTGCGGTCTGCGGGTTGATCAGCAGCGCCGACACCTCCCGGTGGTTGATCAGGTCCAGGACGGACACCAGGTCGGCCGGGGCGGGGTCGTTCTCGTTCTCGTTCGCCTCGGCGAAGGCGACCGGGGTGCGATTGATCAGACCCGACGCCGCCAGCAGGTAGTGCACGACGGGTTCGGTCGCGATGACGCCCGTGGCCGGGTACGAGGTGGCGATCGCGCGTTCGGAGTTGGCGATCGCGTCGGCGCCGCGGCAGAACTCGGCTGCGTTGGCCCGGTAGTCCACGGAGTTGGCCGGGTCGATGACAGCAAGTCGTTCGGCGATCCCGGCGGCCACTGCTTTGGCGACATTGAGGTTGTAGAAGACGTGTTCGTCGGGAGTCTCGATCACTGGTCCCAGCAACGAGTAGGCGTCGACCGCCGGGATGCCGGGATGGCCGGCCAGCACCCGGTCCACCCATGGGTCGTATCCGCCGCCGTTATAGATCACCAGATCGGCGTCGGCCAGCGCGGCCGCATCGGCGGGAGTCGCCTGGTAGGAGTGCGGATCGGCCTCTGCGCCGGTGAGGATGGACTTGACGGCGATATGGCGGCCGGCGACGGCGCGCGCCACGCTGCCCCATACCTCGGTGGAGGCCACCACGGCGACCGCTCCCGGGTGCGCCGGGCCGCTGGTACCGCAGCCGGTCAGCGCCGCAGGACAGAGCAGGCAAATCGCGATCACCGGCAGTAGCGGCGTGCGAAATGGAACCAGCCCCTTCCGCCAGCTTCTTCGCACGTCAGTTCCTCTCACCGGGCCGGTCGGCCAACCCATAATACTAATGAAAATCGTTTCCATTAGATAGTCCGGGGCGGTGGGCTGCGGAATTGGTGGGCATCCGCTGTAGCGTCACCGAACGTGAGTCCCACACCGCGCAGGCGGGCGACTCTGGCGTCGTTGGCAGCCGAGCTCAAGGTGTCGCGCACCACGATCTCGAACGCCTTCAACCGACCGGATCAGCTCTCCCCAGAACTCCGTGACCGGGTGCTAGCCACGGCCAAGCGGCTGGGCTACGCGGGGCCTGACCCGGTGGCGCGATCGTTACGCACCCGCAAGGCCGGTGCCGTCGGTCTGGTGATAACCGAAGCCCTGACCTACTCCTTCAGCGACCCGGCGGCTCGGGATTTCGTTGCGGGAGTGGCGCAATCGTGTGAGGAACTTGGTCAGGGGCTGCTGCTGGTGGCCGCCGGTCCGAGCCGGAGCATCGAGGACGGGACGGCGTCCGTGCTGGCGGCAGGGGTGGATGGCTTCGTGGTGTATTCGGTACGCGACGACGATCCCTACCTGCAGGTGGTGCTGCAGCGGCGGGTGCCCGTGGTGGTGGTCGACCAGCCTATCGGCTTGTCGTCGGTGTCGCGAGTGGGCATCGACGACCGAGCCGCCATGCGCGAGCTCGCCGAATACGTGTTGGGGCTGGGCCATCGCGAGATCGGGCTGCTGACAATGCGATTGGGCCAGGACCGGCGCCACGGCCTGGTGGATCCCGTGCGGCTACAGTCGCCGACCTTCGACGTGCAGCGCGAACGCATCATCGGTGTCTGGGAGGCGATGGCGGCCGCGGGCCTCGACCCGGATTCGCTGACCGTGGTGGAGAGCGACGAGCACCTTCCGACATCGGGTGGCGACGCCGCCAAGACCGCGCTGGAAGCCAATCCGCGCATTACCGCGCTGATGTGCACCGCGGACATATTGGCCCTATCGGCTATGGATTACCTTCGCGCACATGGCATTTACGTGCCGGGCCAGATGACCCTCACCGGGTTCGACGGTGTCGAGGACGCGATCAGCCGGGGACTGACCACAGTCGCGCAGCCGAGCCTGCAGAAGGGCCGGCGCGCGGGTGAATTGGTGCTCAAGCCGCCACGGTCGGGCCTGCCGGTGGTGGAATTGCTGGACACCGAGCTGATCCGGGGGCGTACCTCGGGGCCGCCTGCCTAGCAGTGCTCGTGATCACCGATCAGCAGACGCACGGCCAGGTCCAGTCGCTTGCTGACGTCGGTGGCCGACGCGCGACGGGTAAGCCAGGCCAGCAGGTTGGACAGCCACACGTCCGAAATCACCCGGGCGATGTGGTACTGGTCCTCGGTGGGCTCGCCGTCGCTCATCGCCCGCGCGAACATGCTGTCGATCAGCTTCTCGACGGTGTCGACCTCACTGGCCGCCGACGCGTCGGCGAACACGTAGGCCCGCGTCATCGCCTCGGTCAGCAGGGGGTTGCGCTGCATCGCACGGTTGAGCTTGCTGACCATGAAACTGAGGCGCTGAAAGGGAGTGCCGCCGGCCACCGCGGAGCGGTCGGTCTTGGCGTCGATGCGGCTGAACTCCCGCCCCAAAGCCGACACCAGCAGGTGCACCTTCGACGGGAAATAGCGGTAAAGCGTGCCGACGGCGACGTCGGCACGGTCCGCGACGGCACGCATCTGAACCGCTTCGTAGCCACCCTTCGACGCAATGGCCATGGTGGCGTCCAGGATGCGTTTGCGACGCTCGCGTTGTGCCTCCGAACCCAGCTCGGACTCAGCAAGTACCGCCATGTTCACAACCTCGCGAAGCGGCTTGTTGGAAGGATTGTCAGGAGCACGGCCTTGGCTTGCGTTCGCTGGCGACATTTAGCAGACAGCTCCTCGTGCGGGCGATTTGTTCGCAAACGATATGCATTCTCGGCGTAAATCTCCCACCTCCCCCGCAGCCGGGACACCGACGTGTAGTGGCCTGATAACCGTCAACTTGACGGTTGATTGTTTCCACTATTAGAACACGTTCTAGTGTTGAGGAAAGATTTAGTGACGATGTGAATTTGAAGACGCGGAGGACTGCTGGTGGTAGCGACCGTCACCGATGAACAGTTCGCGGCGCGCGAACTGTTGCGCGACTGGGCCCGCAGTGCGGCCTCGGGTGAGACCGCGACCGTGGGCGCCCGCGCCGTGGAGCAGGGGGACCCCGACGCCTGGCTTCCGGTGTTCGCCGGGTTGGCCGACCTCGGGCTGTTCGGCGTCGCCGTCTCCGAGGACAGCGGCGGGGCCGGCGGCAGCATCTCCGACCTGTGCGCCATGGTCGAGGAGGCCGCGAAGGCGCTGGTACCGGGACCGGTCGCGACCACCGCGCTGGCAACTTTGGTGATCACTGATCCGGACGTGTTGGACGCGCTGGCGTCGGGCGAACGTTTCGCCGGCCTGGCGCTGGAGGGTGATGTGCAGTTCGAGGGCGGCGCAGCGTCCGGCACCATCCCGTGGGCACTGGGCGCCGCATCCGGCGGGGTGCTGTTGCTGCCGGCCGACGGGAAGTGGTTGCTGGTCGATCTGGATGGCGACGGGGTCGAGTTGGAGCCGTTACCGGCCGCCGACTTCTCCCGGCCGCTGGCCCGCGTGACGTTGACATCTGCGCCTGCCACCGTGATCGAGGCACCTGGCGTGCCGGACCTGGCGGCGACGCTGCTGGCTGCCGAAGCCGCCGGCATCACCCGGTACGCGCTGCAGACCGCGGTTGCGTACGCCAAGGTGCGCGAGCAGTTCGGCAAGCCGATCGGCAGTTTCCAGGCCATCAAGCATCTGTGTGCGGAGATGCTGTGTCGCGCCGAGCAGGCCGAGGTGTCCGCCGCCGATGCCGCCCGCGCCGCCGGGGAATCGGACTCGCAGCAGTTCGCCATCGCGGCGGCGCTGGCCGCCAGCGTGGGCATCGCCGCGGCCAAAGCCAATGTGAGGGACTGCATCCAGGTGCTTGGCGGGATCGGCTGCACGTGGGAGCACGACGCGCATTTGTACTTGCGGCGCGCCCACGGCATCGGCCGTTTTCTGGGCGGCGCCGAGCACTGGCTGCGCCGGGTCGCCGCGCTGACGCAGGACGGCGTTCGTCGTCAACTCGGGATCGACCTCACCGAGGTGGAAGAGCAGCGCGCGGAGATCGCCGCCGCCGTCGCCGAAGTTGCCGCGTTGCCTGCGGAGAAGCGTCAGGTCGGCCTGGCCGACGCCGGCTTGCAGTCGCCGCACTGGCCGGCGCCGCACGGGCGCGGTGCCGGTCCGGCCGAGCAGCTGCTGATCGACCAGGAGATGGCCGCGGCCGGCGTCGACCGACCCGACCTGGTGATCGGTTGGTGGGCCGCGCCGACCATCCTCGAGCACGGCACGCCCGAGCAGATCGAGAGGTTCGTGCCGGCTACGCTGCGTGGTGAATTCCTTTGGTGCCAGCTGTTTTCCGAGCCGGGCGCCGGATCTGATCTGGCATCTTTGCGCACCAAAGCGGTGCGGGGCGATGGAGGCTGGTTGCTCACCGGCCAGAAGGTCTGGACGTCGGCCGCACACAAGGCGGCCTGGGGTGTGTGCCTGGCGCGGACGGACCCGGACGTGCCGAAACACAAAGGCATCACGTACTTCCTGGTCGACATGAAGTCACCTGGCATCGAGATCCGGCCGCTGCGCGAGATCACCGGTGACTCGCTGTTCAACGAGGTCTTCCTGGACGGTGTCTTCGTTCCCGACGAGATGGTCGTCGGTGGGGTGAACGACGGTTGGCGGCTGGCCCGCACCACCTTGGCCAACGAGCGGATCGCAATGGCGAACGGCACCGCGCTGGGCAATCCGATGGAGGAACTGCTCACGTTGCTGGCCGAGCTCGATCTCGATGTTTCACAACAGGAACGGCTGGGCCAGTTGATTCTGCTGGCTCAGACCGGCGCATTGCTGGATCAGCGCATCGCCCAACTGGCCGTGGGCGGTCAGGACCCCGGGGCGCAGTCCAGCGTGCGCAAGCTGATCGGCGTGCGCTACCGGCAGGAGTTGGCCGAGTTCACCATGGACGTCTCAGCCGGCGGCGGGCTCGTCGACAACCGTGCGACCGGTGATCGGGCGGTCTTCGACTTCCTCAACACCCGGTGCCTCACCATTGCCGGAGGTACCGAGCAGATCCTGCTCACTGTGGCCGCGGAAAGGCTGCTGGGGCTGCCGCGGTAGGGGGCGCCGGTGCCGCCGGCGCCGAGCCTGTAATTTCGCAGGCCGTTACTCGCACTTTCGCTGCAAATTTGCAGGCTCGACGAAACGCGCCGAGCGCGTGACTAGGTAATAGGCGTCTGCGCGCAGGTGCTGGGCGTGGTGAGGTTCACGCCCGGGTAGACGACCTGCATATGTGTACACACGTAGACCAGCGTGTTCGCTGACATCGGCTGGCCGGTCGACCAACTCACCGAGTTGATGACGCCGGTCGTCTGATACTTGTCCGGCGGGCCTTCACCGAAGTAGACGGTGGTGATCGTGTCGGTTCCACCCTCTTTATGCACCCGCTCGTATTGGCTGGTGGCATGCGCGTCCAGGTAGGCCAGACGGTTATTTGACCGGATCTCGGTCGTTTGCCGTGCCCATAGCTCGTGCGGGAAGCCCGCCGGGCCCTCGGGCGTGCGCAGGTACGTCCCTGCGACGAAGTCACAGTTGCCGCCGCCGTGGCAATTGACATAGGAGTGCGTCTCGAGCTGGGACGCCTCGTCGACGGGAAACAGCGTCGTTGCGGTGTTGTCCCCGGCGGCCGCGGTAGGCGTAGGTAGGAACATCTGCAATAGCCCGACGAGTGCGAGACCCGGAATCAGCCGCTTCATGTGCTCCCCTTACGTGACCATCTGAGATGACCAAGCAGAACTTATCCCCGCGACTACTCGTCGTAGGTCACTTCTACCGAATCAGATTCCGGGTGAGATTGACAGGCTAAAATTAGCCCCTCGTCGAGGTCCTGCTGTTCGAGCACGTCGTTGACTTCCATGGTGACTTTGCCACTGCGCAGAGTGCAGGCGCATGCACCGCAGTGGCCTTCCCGGCAGGAGAAGGGTGCGTCCAGACCCTTTGCCAGCAGCACGTCGAGCAGTTTGGCGCTGCGCGGCCAGGAAACGGTGTGGGTCTCGCCGTCCAGTTCCACCACCGCGGTGGCGGGCGTGTCGTCACCGTCGCCGCTCTCGTCGATCGTGACGGCCGCGAACGGATCCGACTCCAGCGACTTAAACACCTCGATATGCACTTGCTGCGGTGGAACTTTCAGCGCGTCCAAGGCAAGACGCGCCGCCTCCATGAACGGGCCCGGGCCGCAGATGAACGCCGGTCGGTCGGTGAACGGGCCCGCCAGCTTCGCCAGCGCGGCCGCACTGGGCAGCCCCTGCACCGACTCCAGCCAGTGCACCATCGTGAGTCGGTCCGGGTACTTGGTGGCCAGGTCCTGCAGCGCGTCGCGGAAGATCACCGAGCGCTCATCGCGGTTGGCGTAGACGAGGGTCACCTGGCCGCTGCCTTCGGACAGTGCCGACTTGCAGATGGACATGATCGGGGTGATCCCGCTGCCTGCGGCCAGCAGCAGAAAGTCGGCGTCCAGGGTCTTGGGCACGAAGGTGCCCGACGGGGCCAGCAGGTGGATGCGCATGCCCGCGTGCGCGTTGTCGCAGAGCCAGTTGGACGCGTAGCCGTCCGCTGTCCGCTTGACCGTGACCGTCAGCGCATCACCGGTGAACGGCGAGCTGCACAACGAGTAACAACGGGCCACCGAGCCGGTGCGGTCACTGGGCACCCGCAGCGTGAGGAACTGGCCGGGCGCGTAGCGCAGCCGTTCGGGCGGGATGGTCGGATCGTTCGGGCCGTCCGGAACCGCGAACACCAGCGACCGCGCGTCGTCGGTTTCGGCGACGACCTCGGCGATCTGCAGCTCCAGCACATGGTCGCCGAGCGGCTCGTCGGGAACGTCCCCGGGGATATCCGCTGCCACGACCTGCCCTCTCTTTCGTACGAACTAGAACATGTTATAGAAAACCCGATACCTATCGCCACCAGCCGCAGGAATACCCTGCTCGACACAAATCGGAACGTGTTCTAGTCTTTTCCTAAGCCGAAATCAGTTCTGGAGCCCAGTCCGCTCTCGCAGGAGGCAAACGTAAGTGACCACCATTCAACAGCGTGATGCGCAGTCGGTTCTCACTGCCATCGATGATCTGCTGCCGCAGATCCGGGAACGCGCTCAGGCCACGGAGGACCGGCGCCGACTGCTCGACGAGACGGTCCAGGAGCTGGACGAGGCCGGCTTCTTCACCCTGCTGCAGCCCGAGCAGTGGGGTGGACTGCAATGCGACCCGGCAATGTTCTACGAGGCGACCCGGCGACTGGCGAGCGCATGCGGTTCCACCGGATGGGTCAGCTCCATCATCGGCGTGCACAACTGGCACCTGGCGTTGTTCGACCAGCAGGCTCAGGAGGAAGTCTGGGGCGAAGATCCCCGGACCCGCATCTCGTCCTCCTACGCCCCGATGGGCGCCGGCGTCGTGGTCGACGGCGGCTACCTGGTTAACGGCTCGTGGAACTGGTCGTCGGGCTGTGACCACGCCTCGTGGGCATTCTTGGGCGGACCCGTCATCAAGGACGGCCGGCCCGTCGACTTCGGCAGCTTCCTGATTCCACGCTCCGAATACCGCATCGACGACGTGTGGCATGTGGTCGGGTTGCGTGGTACCGGCAGCAACACCGTCGTGGTCAAGGACGTCTTCGTGCCCCGGCACCGGTTTCTGTCCTACAAGGCGATGAATGACGGTACCGCCGGCGGGTACGAGACCAACACCGCTCCGGTTTACAAAATGCCCTGGGGCACAATGCATCCCACCACGATCTCGGCACCGATCGTCGGCATGGCCTACGGAGCCTACGAAGCGCACGTCGAGCACCAGGGCAAGCGGGTGCGCGCCGCGTTCGCGGGCGAAAAGGCCAAGGACGACCCGTTCGCCAAGGTCCGTATCGCCGAGGCCGCCAGTGACATCGACGCGGCCTGGCGACAATTGAGCGGCAACGTCGCCGACGAGTTCGCGTTGTTGTCCGCCGGCAAGGAGATCCCCTTCGATCTGCGGGCCCGCGCCCGCCGCGACCAGGTGCGCGCTACTGGGCGTGCGATCGCTTCCATCGACCGCCTGTTCGAGGCGTCCGGCGCCACGGCCCTGGGCAATGACCAACCGGTGCAGCGCTTTTGGCGTGATGCGCACGCCGGACGGGTGCACGCGGCCAACGACCCCGAGCGGGCCTACCAGATCTTCGGAAACAACGAGTTCGGGTTGCCTCCCGGCGACACGATGGTGTGATGACGACGACCGAAGAGCTGACGTTCGAGTCCACCTCGCGTTATGCGGACGTCGACGTCGACGGACCTCTGAAGCTGCACTATCACGAAGCGGGTGTCGGCAACGAGCAGACGGTGGTGTTGCTGCACGGCGGTGGTCCCGGCGCTTCCAGCTGGACGAACTTCTCGCGCAACATCGCGGTGCTGGCGCAGCAGTTTCACGTGCTCGCAGTCGACCAGCCCGGCTACGGGCACTCCGACAAACGCGCCGAACACGGGCAGTTCAACCACTACGCCGCCAGGGCGCTCAAGGGCCTGTTCGACCAACTGGAGCTGGGACGCGTCCCGCTGGTGGGCAATTCACTGGGCGGCGGCACCGCGGTGCGGTTTGCGCTGGACTACCCGGATCGGGCCGGAAAGCTGGTGCTGATGGGTCCGGGCGGCTTGAGCGTCAACCTGTTTGCGCCCGACCCCACCGAGGGTGTGAAGCGGCTGGGCAAGTTCTCCGTCGAGCCCACTCGCGCCAATCTAGAGGCGTTCCTGCGGGTCATGGTCTACGACCAAAAGCTCATCACCCCCGAGTTGGTTGATCAGCGTTTCGAGCTGGCCAGCACGCCGGAATCGTTGACGGCAACCCGGGCGATGGGAATGTCGTTCTCCGGGGCCGACTTTGAGCTCGGCATGATGTGGCGCGAGGTATACAAGCTGCGTCAACCGGTGCTGCTGATCTGGGGCCGGGAAGACCGGGTCAATCCGCTGGACGGCGCGCTGGTGGCGCTGAAGACCATCCCGCGGGCCCAATTGCACGTGTTCGGGCAGTGTGGACATTGGGCTCAGGTAGAGAAGTTCGACGAGTTCAACAAGTTGACGATTGATTTCTTAGGCGGTGCGAGATGAGCATCCGGTCACTGGGCTATCTGCGCATCGAGGCCACCGATATGGCCGCCTGGCGCGACTACGGCCTGAAGGTACTCGGCATGATCGAGGGCAAGGGCAACACCGAGGGCGCGCTATACCTGCGCATGGACGACTTTCCCGCCCGATTGGTAATCGTGCCGGGTGAACACGACAGGTTGTCCGAGGCCGGCTGGGAGTGCGCCAACGCCGAAGGGCTGCAGGAGATCCGGAACCGGCTGGATGTCGAAGGCACGCCGTACAAGGAGGCGACGGCCGCCGAACTGGCCGACCGTCGGGTCGACGAGATGATCCGATTCTCCGACCCTTCAGGCAATTGCCAGGAGGTGTTCCACGGCGCGGCTCTGGAACATCGGCGGGTGGTCAGCCCGTACGGGCACAAATTCGTCACCGGCGAGCAGGGGCTGGGCCACGTGGTGTTGTCCACCAAGGACGACGCCGAGTCATTGCACTTTTACCGGGATGTGCTCGGGTTCAAGCTGCGTGACTCGATGCGGCTGCCGCCGCAAGTTGTCGGCCGACCGGCCGACGGCGCGCCGGCGTGGCTGCGGTTCTTCGGCTGCAACCCGCGTCACCACAGCCTGGCCTTCATGCCGGCGCCGACGCCCAGCGGAATCGTGCACCTGATGGTCGAGGTCGGGGAGGCCGACGATGTGGGCCTGTGTCTGGACCGCGCACTGCGCAAGAGGGTGCCGATGTCGGCCACACTGGGCCGTCACGTCAATGACTTGATGCTGTCCTTCTATATGAAAACACCCAGTGGCTTTGACATCGAATTCGGTTGCGAGGGAAGGCAGGTCGAGGACGACGACTGGGTCGCCCGGGAGAGCACGGCGATAAGCCTGTGGGGCCACGACTTCTCGGTCGGCTATCGCGGCTAACCTCGAACCATGACTGCTGCGCCACTTGACCCGCGCACGTTCCGCAGCGTGCTGGGCCAATTCTGCACCGGGATCACCATCATCACCACCGTGCATGACGACGTGCCGATCGGCTTTGCGTGTCAGTCGTTCGCGGCTCTGTCACTTGACCCCCCGCTGGTGCTGTTCTGCCCGACGAAGGTGTCGCGGTCCTGGCAGGCCATCGAGGCCAGCGGTCGGTTCTGCGTCAACGTACTGACCGAATCGCAGAAGCATGTGTCGGCGCGATTCGGATCCAAGGAGCCCGACAAGTTCGCCGGAATCGATTGGCAACCGTCGGAACTCGGTTCACCGATCATCGACGGATCGCTGGCCTACATCGACTGTACGGTCACTTCCGTGCACGACGGCGGTGATCACTTCGTGGTGTTCGGCGCCGTCAACTCCCTGTCTGAAGTGCCGAAGATCAAGCCACGGCCGCTGCTGTTCTATCGCGGCGACTACACCGGCATCGAGCCGGATAAGACCACGCCGGCCCAGTGGCGCGACGACCTCGAAGCGTTCCTGACGACGACCACTCAGGACACCTGGCTCTAACCACGTTGGCACCAGTTCCGGAAATTTAATTGGTGCCAAGCTATTTGACGCCGTGCCGAACAGCTCCGGGCGATATGCATTTTTCTATTGCCAATTGCTATTCCGATTGCTGTGTTTCGGCGTTAGCGTCTGTCTATTGCGATGCGTCCCGACACAGAAGGGTACGAAATGTCCATCGAAGCAGCCGATGCCCGCGTCTCCGAACTCCGAGAGCGGGCGGCGGCCGACGAAGCCTGGCAATGGATCGTTGACCTGAAAGAACAGGCCACGTCGGACAGCGAGGCCGCGGAATCTCAGCTCAATGCGATCTTCAAAGCGGGCAACCCGCCCGCCAGTCTCGACGGGCCGACCGACGGCATTCTCGTGATGACGACGACCAACGCCGCCGTCGACAAAGCCGTCGGCTTCATTACCCGTCTGTGGATGCCGTGGCAGGGAAAAAGGTTCGACGCGGAGGGCGGCAGCGGTGACAACCGGATGGTGTCGAGCGCCCGGCTCCCATCGAAGCTACTGTGGCCGCTCTACAAGATGAAGGATGCGGCGGACGGCAATCTCGCGTTCGACTTCAAGACCTACAAAGACGCCGGCAAGCTCGATCCGGACGTGCAGGTGATGGTGATCGACTACTCCGACGTCGGAGACAACCCCCGTCTGGTCATCAAGAGCATCCGCGACGAATTGGTCGAGGTGGTACCGGGCACATATCTGGGCAAGATCCTGTTCCGGTTGCCGCGCGATCGCTACGAGATGATCGGCTTCTTCGCCCTGCGAACCTAGCGAGGTTTGGCTGCCCCGTGGCGCGGAAATGCGTTGAGGTATGCCGAAAAAGAAGGCCGCGAACGCACTCGTTGACTACTTGAACGCACAGCTCGATCAGATAGCCGCGGGAGATGACGGTCTGCGACGCGGGGAAGATCCCATCCACGACACTCGGGTGGCGATCCGACGGCTGCGAAGCACGCTGCGAGTTTTCGCCCAGGCGCTGGATACTTCCGCAACTGCCGAGATGGACGACGAACTCAAGTGGTTCGCGGGTCTGCTCGGTGAGGTTCGCGATTGTCAGGTTCAGCTGCGCCGCTTCGGCGAGGCGGTCGACGACCTTCCTGACACCCTGGTTCTGGGCCCGGTCAAGTCTCGGATTCGCAATGATCTGACGGCGATTGAGCTTCCGGCCCGTGGGCGGGTCAGCGAAGCAATGGAATCGGAACGCTATCAGGCTCTCACCGCGGTGCTGCGCCGGTGGCGCGCCAGTCCGCCGGTCGGGAAGGGCCTCAACGGCAAGGTCCTAGCCAAGCGGGCCGGTCGTGCACGGCACAAGGCGGATCGGCTGTTGGCGCAAGCTCTCGAAGGTGGCTCCGGCGAACTGCTGCATCGGGCACGCAAAGCCGCAAAGCGTGCCC
>JAVROG010000228.1:0-9046 GCA_032162865.1 Mycobacterium sp.
TCCAGCCACGCCTTCGGGACCTTGCGTCCGGTGGGCACCGGCGCCCCAGGGATTTTCGGTATCGGTAGATGGCCGCCGACCACGTAGCGATTGAACGACCGATGGTCCGTGACGAGCCAGCACGGGATGTGCGTGACGCCGGACTTCTGACCCTCGATCATGGCGTGACCGAAGTCCATGTAGGGCGCCGCCTCGTTGATGAAACGCCTGCCATCGCCGTTGACGATGAACTGGGCCGGCATCATCCGCTCGTTGAGCATGAATTGCATTCGTCCGTCCGGCCATTGAATGGCGGGGAACCACCAGGCCTCGTCGAGCAGGTCGGTGGCCGCGCCGACCTTCTGGCCGGCGCGGATACCGTCACCCATGGCGGCCGGGTTGCCGAAACTCCAGTCCTGGTCCACCAGCGGTTGATGCTCTTTGCGCCAGGCCATGTCATGGTCGAACCCGCCGGAGGCCAGGATGACACCATGACGTGCGCCGATCCGCTGTTGCTTGCCGCCGCGATCCACCAACGCCCCAATCACCGATCCGTCGGCGTCGGTCAGCAACTCCACCAACGGGGTGGCCAACCACAGCGGGATCCCGCAGTCTTTCATCGCCAGTCGCAGCCGGGCGGCCAGTGACTGGCCGATGGCGGCGATCCGCTCACCTAAAACCCTGGCCCTGACCATCCGCGAAATCAGCTTCACCAGCACACCTTTGCCAGCCCACGACTGGCGGATTCGATAGAACGACCGCAACTCCTTGGGGCCCAGCCAGATCCCCTTTGGCGCCAGCGCCAGCGGCGCAAGCAACTTGTCCTCGTCGTCGCCCAGTTTTCGAAGGTCGATGGGCGGCACGTTGATCGTGCTGCCCAATTCCGAACCGCCCGGCAGTTCTGGATAGTAGTCGGCGTAGCCAGGCTTCCACACGAATTCGAGCCACGGACTGAGCTTCTCCAGGAAATCCAGCATTCGCGGCGCCGCATCGACGTATTGCCGTAACCGCGCGTCACTGACCAGTCCATCGGTGATCTGCTGCAGGTACTCGACCACGCTCTCGGGCTCCGGAGAGTAGCCGGCCTTGCGCTGGGCGGGTGCACCCGGGACCCAGATGCCACCGCCGGACAGTGCGGTGGAACCGCCGAACTGTGCCGATTTTTCGATGACCAGGGCGTCCAGTCCGGATGCGCTGGCCGTCAGGGCCGCGGCCATGCCGCCGGCTCCGGACCCGACAACAAGCACATCGACGACCCGATCAAAGTCGTGGGAGTCAACGGAACGCACAGCAGTCATCCGATCGGCACCGCCGTCCTGATGGCGAATCCGGCGATCAGCGCGGCCGCCTGCTTGTAATAGCGAACCGTGGTCTGGTATGGCCCCGCCGTCGCCAACGCCGCGAAAGCCGCTATCCACGTGCGGATTTCATGCGCGGAGCTGCCGCCCTCGTGGGTCACGAACGAATTCGACCATTGATCGAGGTCGGCCAGGTGGCCACTGTCGATGACATCCAGGAACCGGTGGTCCCAGGCCGGGTTGAGAGCCTGCAGATCGCTGTCTCCCCCGGCGAAGCTCTTGGCGACCTCGATGACCTGCGCCTGCCGGGCCTGCCGTTGCTCGGTCGTCATGGGTCGGCCGTGCACAATTCGATTCCGCACCGCCGGGCCGGCCGTCGCCAACGTCGGCACCGGTGGGCTGTGCGAGAGCCCGCCAGATCCGATCACCAGCACCCTTTTGTCCAGGGAGGTCAGGAAATTGCCCACCGCGGTACCCAGTGCCCGGCAACGATGCAACGGACCCAACGGAACTGCGACAGCGTTGATGAAGATGGGTATTACCGGGCGCGAGGTCGCTGCGCCGAGAAGCTTTTCCAGCGGTTGGACGGTGCCGTGATCCACGTCCATACTCGCCGACACCGCGACGTCGACTCCCTGGTCGAGGACCGCCTTCGCGCACTCGGTCGCGATCTCTTCGGCGACATCCAGTGGGCCGGCATAAGTGCCGTAATCGCCGACGCCGTTGGCCTGCAGGCCGATACAGAACGATGGCATCACCTTGTAGAAAAACCCGTTGTAGTGGTCCGGGGAGAAGATGACGACGAGTTCGGGGTCGTAATCGGCGACGAATTCCCGCGCCTGCGTGATCGCTGCATCGACATCGTCAAGCAGATCCCGCGGCGGCCCCGGTAGATTCAGAAGCGGGCTGTGGGACATACAGCAAAGAGCCATTGGCACTGTCGACATCACCCCCTCCCGGCGTCAGCGTGAGAGCGTCCATCAGTGCGTCACTCACCTCGGGTGAAAGCTGGGCGATACAGGCGCCCGCGATGCAGCGATCTGGACGCAGGAATACCACCGACTCCTGATGGGCGTCGAACCAGGCTTTGAGGCCTCCGGAACGATCGCCCACGATCACGACGTCGGGATCGTCGTGCCCGGCCCAGTGCAGCTGAGTCAACGGACGGGCGGCGATGAACTGCGCGCCCAATGCCTTCCATGCATCGAAGGCTCTGGCGCCGAGTATCTTTCGTGGATTGTTGTTCCAGCACAGTACGGCGAACCAGGTGCCCAGCACGTCGTCGAGCAAGACATTCTGCTGAGCCCGGGTGTCGACCCGAGGCTGGATGAACAGGGTACCCACCGGTGAGCCCGGGCTGCGGGGCTCGTGATGAACCACTGCCCCCTGCTCGTAACGCGGCATCGGCTTGAACCGCATCTCCAGCACATACCGCTTGAGCGACGGGACAATTGACGCGGATCGGATGAGCGCGTCGCGTGCGGTGGCGACCCTGCGGTTCGTCGGAGAGATCACCCGACCCACCATGGTCGACAGGTCGATCATGGCGCGAGCGTGCTTACGCCGCTCCACGTCGTAGCTGTCCAGCAACGCCTCCCCGGCGCGGCCGTTCACCACCGCGGCGAGCTTCCAGCCCAGATTGGCCGCATCGCGAATTCCGCTGTTGTAGCCCTGGCCCTGCCACACCGGCATCAGGTGGGCCGCGTCTCCGGCCAGCAGCATCCGGCGGTCGCGGAAGGCGCCGGCGATCCGCGAGTGGTGGGTGTAGACGCGGCGACGGATCACCTCGACCCGATCGGGATGTGGCACCATCCGCGCCAACATCCGCCTCAGAAAGGCCGGATCCTCGGCCTGCTCATCCGACTCGTCGGCGTGAATCATGAACTCGAAACGGCGAATTCCGTGTGCTATCGAGATGGAGGCATAAGGGCGCTCCGGGTCCGCTCCGACCTCGCTGTTCGGGTGGCCCAGCGGATCGTTGGCGATGTCGACGACCAGCCATCGGGTCGGTGACGTAGTGCCGTCGAAGGAGACGCCCATCATGGCGCGGGTCATGCTGCGCCCGCCGTCGCAGCCGACGACGAAACGCGCGCGCACGCCGGACTGCGCACTGTCACCACCGAGTTCGGCGGTCACGACGTCATCGGACTGCGCACAGGAGATCATCGGACGGTCCCACCAGACCTCGACATGGTCGAATCTGTCAAGACCGCGCAACAACTCGGCGTCAACCAGCGGTTGGACGAAGCCGTTGCGCTTGGGCCAGCCGAACCGCGCATCCGGCGGCGCCATTTCGGCCAGTATCCGCCGGTTGGCGTCGAAGAACCGCAGAATCTGGTTTGGCACCGTGTGCGGAAGGACGTGGTCCACCAGACCGATCGACTGGAAGGTGCGTAGCGCCTCGTCGTCGAGTCCCACCCCGCGGGGATAGTCGATCAACGTTGACCGTTCGTCGACGACCAATGTCCGGACACCTTGCAGGCCAAGGATATTGGCCAGGGTCAGGCCAACCGGACCGGCACCGACGACGAGAACGTCGACGTCGCAGGCGTGCCCATCGGAAACCATCAGCGCCCCAGCAGAAAGTCGAGGTGCAGCCGGTTGAAGGTCTTGGCGTCCTCGTACTGCGGCCAGTGACCACAGCCCGCCATCACCTCGAACCGCGCTCCGGGAATCATCGACGCCATTCGGCGGCCTTCGGTCACGTCGGCTGTGGGGTCGTCGCTGGTCCACAGCACCAAAGTGGGCGCGGTGATGGACCCGTATTCGGCTGGCCCCAGGAGGTTTCGCGCGCGGATGTCCGGGTCCTGCAGTGCCATGATGTCGCGCATTGCCGCGACGAATCCCGGTCGCCGGTAGATGCGTTGCCGGCTGGCGACCAGGTCGTCGTAGTCCTTGGACTTGTCGGCCATCAGCCATTTGATGCGTGCCTGCACGGTCTCCCACGCCGGGTCCTCGGCGGCGGCCATCGAGAGCGTGATGATCCGCTTCATCACCGCAGGATCTGCCTGTGAGCCGCCCGCCGTGTTGAGAACCAGTCGTTCGATGACGTCCGGGTGGTCGACGGCGGCGCGAGCGGCGACCCAACCACCCAGCGATTCACCGCTGAGCTTGATGCGGTCGACACCGATGCTGCCTACCACCGCCATCAGGTGCTCGACATAGTGCCGAATCTCCAGCGGGTGGCCCGGTTTGTCGGTGTACCCATGCCCGAGCATGTCGATCGACCAGGTCCAGAAATGCTCGGCGTGCGCGGCCAGGTTGCGGACGTAAGCCTCCGCGTGACCCCCCGATCCGTGCAG
Source organism: Mycobacterium sp. (assembly GCA_032162865.1). Taxonomy (GTDB): domain Bacteria; phylum Actinomycetota; class Actinomycetes; order Mycobacteriales; family Mycobacteriaceae; genus Mycobacterium. The sequence continues at coordinate 4,580 of JAVROG010000228.1, forward strand.
GAGCACGAGCACCGGCTGGCCTGGTTCGCCAGCGCGCAGGTAGCGGGTGCGCACTCCCCCCGCGGTGAGGTAGCCCTGCTCGAACGGCACGCCCTGTAGGTCGCTCCAGACGCTCTCGAACTCCGTCACGGTTCCTTCTCGCCGAAATTTAGCGCTGTCGTTTTCCAGAATCTATGTGCTAATATCGCACACTAATGTGCGTTATATATAGAGCTTGGCTCTCGGCTGAAGGTCTGTCAAGGGCATGACGGGTTCGCAGACGCTGGCCAGAGGACTTACCGCGTTGCAATCAGTCGCGGCTTCCTCGACTGGGCTCACCATGCAAGAGGTCGCCGATCAAGTCGGCGTGCACCGGACCATCGCCTACCGGCTGCTGGCCACCCTGGCCGAATTCCGGCTCGTCTCTAAGGGCGAAGACGGCCGCTATCGACCGGCGGCCGGCCTCGCGACGCTGGGCGCGTCCTTCGACCACAACGTGCGCCAACTCTGCCTGCCGACGCTGCGAACATTGGCTGACGAGCTGGGCACCACCGTTTCGTTGCTGGTGGCCGAGGGCGACGAGCAGGTGGCGATCGCGGTGATCGTGCCGACTCAGGTCGCCTACCAGCTCGCGTTCCACGAGGGCAGTCGCTATCCGTTGGACCGCGGCGCTGCCGGGATCGCCTTGCTTGCGAGCATGCCGCCACGTCCGGGCGAGCGCGACCTGGTCAGCGCGGCACGCCACTGCGGTTGGGTGACCACGCACGGGGAGATCGAACCAAACACCTACGGCCTGGCGGTGTCGGTCCACCGTCCAGCGCCGTCACCGCCGACATGCATCAACCTGATCTCGCACCGCGAAGACGTGGTGATGCGGGGTAAGGAAGCTGTTATCCGGGCCGCGGCGCAGTTGTCCGCGCGATTGAGTTGAAGGGACGCCAGGCATGCCGAGTGATCAAAAACGTGACTGGGACCATGAATTCGACGTCGTGGTGCTCGGCAGCGGCGCGGCCGGGTTGACCGCGGCACTGACAGCGGCGGTCACCGGTGCCACAGTGCAGGTATTCGAGAAGGCCGACACGGTCGGCGGGACCACTGCCGTATCGGGTGGCATCGCCTGGATCCCGGCCCACAACCGTTGCCCCGACCGGGAATTGACGGTTGCCGACGCGTTGCAATATCTGAGCGCGCAGTCTTTCGGTTCAATGGACGAGGCGCTGGTGGACACGTTCGTGCGGACCGGGCCATCGATGCTCGACTTCATCGAGGGCCACAGCGGACTGCAATTCGAGGTGGCGGCGGGCTTCCCGGATTACCAGCCCGAGTTGCCGGGAGGGCAACCGCAGGGTGGCCGGTCGTTGAGCGCGGCGCCTTTCGACCTCAGCCAACTCGGCGACTGGGCCACCCGGATCACCGCGTTTCCCGCCGACTGGTCCAATGTCGGTTTCGATGCCGAGACCAGAGCGCGTCTGCACGCCTCCCATGTCGACGCGGAACGCGCCGGCGACCTCTGTGTGGCCGGCACCGCGCTGATCGCCGGGCTGCTCAAGGGACTGCTCGACATCGGCGTGGCACCGTGCACCGCCGCCCGGGCAACCGAACTCATTGTCGATGCCGAAGGCGTCACCGGTGTGCGCATCGCCGGACCCGAACAGAGCATCGATGTGCGGGCCCGCCGCGGGGTCATCCTGGGCACCGGCGGATTCGAATGGGATCCGTTGTTGGTCCAGGCTTTCCTGCGCGGCCCCATGCACGGCGCCGTCTCGCCACCCAACAACACCGGCGACGGCCTGCGGATGGCGATGGCACTCGGTGCAGACCTGGCCAACATGGGTGAGGCGTGGTGGGTGCCGATCGTCCAGATCCCCAACGACACCATCGAGGGCAGGCAGCGCAGCCGCAGCGTGCGGCTGGAACGAACGCGCCCGCGCAGCATCATCGTCAACCAGGCCGGCCGGCGGTTCGTCAACGAGGCCGGCGAGTACAACTCGATGGCCGGCGCCTTCCACTACCTCGATCCTCGCGGTGGCTACGTCAACGATCGCGCGTGGATGGTCTTCGACTCAGTTCACTTGGCCAGCTATGGATTTCTCGGCATCGCTGCCGGCGAGGGTGTCCCGGACTGGTTCTGCGAGTCGGCCGACCTCGCCGAGTTGGGCGCCAAGACCGGAATCGACGCCGCCGGACTCGCCAACACCATCGAGCGGTGGAACCGCAACGTCGCCGCGGGATCGGATCCGGAATTCGGCCGCGCCTCTAGCGCCTACGACGGCTACTGGGGTGACGACCGGGCCACCACCCTGGCCGGAAAGACGCTGGGTCCCATCGACACCGCCCCGTTCTATGCGGTGCCCATTGGTGTGGGATCGATGGGCACCAAGGGCGGACCTCGGACCGACCGTGACGGCCGCGTCCTGCACGTCAGTGGCCGACCCATACCCGGGCTGTTCGCCGCCGGCAACGCCATGGCCGGCGCCACCGGCCGGGCCTACGGCGGTGCCGGCGGAACCATCGGTCCGGCAATGGTTTTCGGCTACCGAGCCGGCTATGCCGCGGCCGCCGGCGAGTCCGTCAAGGCTTGAGTGGCAGCTCCACAAAGACATGGGTGCCGGCCGGAGCGTCGAGGAAGACGAAGGTGCCTCCGGCGGCGTCGACGCGGGCCCGGTGCGAGGCCAGCCCGATGTGCCCCTCACCCAGGCGTCGCGCCATCGTGTCATCGTTGACGCCGACGCCATCGTCAGCCACGTGCAACACGCACCTCTCATCGGTGATCCCGAGTGCCACCGAGGCATGCTTGGCCCGTGAGTGGTGCACCACGTTGGACAACAACTCCCGCACCACGCCGAATACGATCGGATCGATCTCGCTGCGAATCGGGAAGTCGATGTCGGTGCTCACCTTGATGCCCGAACGCTTGGCGGTAAAGCCGGCCAACTGCTCCACGGCAGCCCCCAGCCCAACCTGTTCGAGAACCGCCGGATGCAACTCAAAAGTGGCTTGCCGCAGTGTTTCCAAAGCACTCTGCAGCCCCGCCAGTGCACGGACTATCCGCTCGTCGTCGGGGTCGTCGAGCTGCAACTCGACCAGCTCCTGGCGCACGGCCAGCACATCCTGCAACGGCCCGTCGTGAATGGACTCAGATATCCGGCGCTGCAACACCTCCGAAGCCGTCATCGTCTGGGCCAGTAGCTCCTCCCGCAATGCGCTCAGCCCGGCAACCGAGTGTGCGTGCCGCTCCTCGATACGCACCACCACCAAAGCTGTGCCGCACAGGAACGCATACAGCGCGAACCGAAAGATGGCCTCCGGCCATCCGATCGCCCGCACCATCACCGGGTCTTCGACGACCGCGAGCGCGAACCCGACCAACGTGAAGGCCAGCACCACCGCCGCCCGCCGGGTCGACACATCAAGGCCAACCAGCACCGGCAACAGAGTCATGATCAGGAGCGGATAGATCCCGTCGGTGGATAGCAGCTGAATGCCCGTCAGTGCAACCACGTCGATGGCGGTGAACACGAACGGCTCCAACCGGCGCATCCCAACCAACGGACCCATGCCGACCCATTGACGTGATGGCGCATACGCCAACACCACAGCGCACAACGCAACGAACGCGTAGAGGGCGATCAAGATGATCTGCTGGGCCCACTCCGAGCGCCGGGTCCCGATGAGCGTGGCAGCGAGCATGAGCGCGGCGACGCCGCACCGCAACACCGAGGCGATTCGGTAGGAGCGCAGTTGGTGCACCCTGCGCACCCGGTCCAGTTCTACGTCGCTGGTCGCCACTGGACTACCGTACTCAAGGCGGCCGAAGCAGCTGCCTAGCAAACCCGTCGACATGTGCGTCGCGGCGTACCGAAATAGCGAACGGATCTTTGCGGGCAGCCGCTACACTTCTGGCCATGGTCGGCGCTGAATGAACATGACCAAGCCGGAAAAGGTGCGCGTAGTGGTCGGCGATGATCACCCGTTGTTCCGCGAGGGTGTGGTGCGCGCACTTTCCTTGAGCGGCTCGGTGAACGTGGTCGGCGAGGCAGACGACGGTTCGGCTGCCCTGGAATTGATCAAGACACATGTGCCCGACGTCGCTTTGTTGGACTATCGCATGCCCGGGATGGACGGCGCGCAGGTGGCGGCGGCGGTGCGCAGCAACGACTTACCGACCCGGGTGCTGCTGATCTCCGCGCACGACGAGTCGGCAATCGTGTATCAGGCGCTGCAGCAGGGGGCGGCCGGGTTCGTACTGAAAGATTCGACGCGCACCGAAATCGTCAAAGCGGTGCTTGATTGCGCCAAGGGCCGCGACGTGGTGGCGCCCTCGTTGGTCGGCGGACTCGCCGGAGAGATCCGCCAGCGCGCGGCACCGAGCGCTCCGGTGCTCAGCGCACGCGAACGCGAGGTGCTCACTCGCATCGCGCGCGGCCAGAGCATTCCCGCGATCGCGGCCGAACTGTTCGTGGCGCCGTCGACAGTCAAGACTCACGT
>JAVROG010000229.1:0-7479 GCA_032162865.1 Mycobacterium sp.
GAGCCGACCAAGTCCTGAGCCGGGTCTCGGCGTCGAGCCGGCGGAACTGCACGCGTTGTTTGAGCCGGTAGCCCGGCACGTAGGCGGCGACGGCGTCAACCATTGCGATGATAGCTCTTTCGACGTCAGGGAGGTCGGCTTCGCCGATGAGGCAGTGCATGGTGTCGCGCATGATCAGCGGTGGATCGGCGGGATTGAGCACGATGATGGCCTTCGCCCGGTGGGCGCCACCGACGACCTGCAAGGCCTTGCCGGTCGTCTCAGTGAATTCGTCGATGTTGGCCCGGGTGCCGGGACCCGCCGACTTCGACGCGATCGAGGCGACGATCTCGGCGTAGAGCATCGGCGTGGTGGCGGAGACCGCCGCCACGATGGGGATGGTGGCCTGTCCACCGCAGGTCACCATGTTGACGTTCGGGCTGTCCAGATGTTCGCCCAGGTTCACGGCAGGCACCACGAACGGGCCGACCGCCGCCGGTGTGAGGTCGACCAGTCGCTTACCGTGCGGTGCGAGCAGCCGCGCGTTGTCGAGATGCGCGGTGGCCGACGTCGCGTCGAACACCACCGCGATGTCGTCGAAGCCCGGCATATCCAGCAGGCCCCGCACGCCGCCGGCGGTGGTCGGAATGCCGAGGCACTGCGCCTGCCGCAGCCCGTCGGAGTCCGGGTCGATGCCGACCATCGCGCCCATCTCGAGGTCTTTCGAGAGCCGCAGCACCTTGATCATCAGGTCGGTGCCGATGTTGCCCGAGCCGATGACGGCGACCTTGGTGCGCGTCATGAGAGCGCCTGCTCGAAAGAAACCTCGACCGAACCGATTCCATCGATCTCGGCTACGTAGGTGCTGCCCGGCCGCACCTGCACCATGGGACCCAGCGCACCGGACAGCACGATGTCGCCGGCGCGCAGCGGCGAGCCGTTGTCCTGGGCGGTTCGGGCAAGCCACCGCAGCGCGTTCAGTGGGCTGCCCAGACAGTCCGACCCACGCCCGATGGAGACCACTACGCCGTCCTGGGTCAGTTGCATTGTCCGCGAGGCGAAGTCGAGGTCGGCCGCGGCAACCGCTCCCGGCCCTAGCACGAACAGCGCCGACGAGCCGTTATCGGCGATGGTGTCGATGATGCTGATCGACCAGTCGCGCACCCGCGAATCGACGATCTCGATCGCCGGTACCGCTACGCCGGCGGCTGCTCTGATCCGCGACTCCGACAGGTCGCCGTCGAGGTCATCGGCGAGGATGAAGGCGATCTCGGCCTCGACCTTGGGCTGAAGCAGGGTCCCGGTGTTGACCGCCGTCCCGTTCGCCACCTGCATGTCAGCGAACAGCACGCCGGAATCGGGTTGGTCGACACCCAGCTGCTGCTGCACCGCCGGTGAGGTCAGGCCGATCTTATGGCCCACGATCTGAAGTCCACGCGCCAGCGAGTCCTGGGTCAGCAGGCACTGCACCGCATAACCCGCCGCGATGTCGCTGTCGCCCAGGATGTCCCGCACCGGATCGCATTGCCACGGTCCGGCTGCGGCTGCGGTCAACCGGTCCGCGGCCTCGCGCAGAGGTATTGTGGTGATAGCCATGGGATTTAGGATCCTTCGGGGTTGTGGCTGGTTGGGCGTCAGCCCATGCTGCTACCGCCGTTGACGTAAATCGTTTGCCCAGTGATGAACCGGCTGTCCTCGCCGGCAAGGAACGCCACAGCCGCGGCCACCTCCGCCGGATCGCCCGGACGTCCGAGCGGCACGATGGCGGTTCCCTCCGCGACGACACGCTCCAGACGCGTTGGCGCTTGGCCTGATTCCAGCAGCGTCGCCAATTCCGGTGTGCGGACGTAGCACGGCGCCACGGTGTTCGCCGTGATACCGGAGGCGGCGAACTCGCGTGCCAGGCCGGTAACCATGGCGTGCACACCGCCTTTCGCAGCGTTGTACATGGCGTGATCCATCAGCCCGGTACGTACCGAGTCGGCACCGATGTTGATGATGCGGCCATGGCCGCGAGACACCATGTGCGGCAGCGCCGCCCGCACACAATAGATCGTCGTCCACAGGTTGTTGTCGATGGTGGTCCGCAGCGACTCCTCGGTGTGCTCGAGCGTTGGCCGGATCACGCCGCCGCCGGCGTTGTTGACCAGAACATCGACATGGCCGAGCATCTCGATAGCCGTCGCCACCAGGTCGTCGGCCGCGCCTGGCTGGTGGAGTTCACCGACGAAGCCGCCGGCGATGGCCGCATGCGCGTACACTCGTTCCAGGTCCTCCTTGTTGCGAGTTGCCACGAAAACCGCTGCACCATGCTGGATTAGGCGTGTGGCGATAGCCAGCCCGATACCCGATGCGGCACCGGTGACGACTGCGGTCCGGGTGTTCGGTGTGGCGCTCACAGGATGATCGCGACGTCGCCGACGGAACGCAGGTCCGTCATGTCCAGTTCCACTCTCTTGGTGGCGATCCGGAAGCCGCGGCCACTGCGGCGCAGCCGGTAGTGGTAGCGGCCGACGTAGTAGTTGGACCGTCCCGCCCGGAACCGCCACACCGTGAACGACGCGGTCACCGAGACGTCGTCGCCTGACCCGTCCTGAACCCGCACGTTGAACACCTGGTGGTTGGTGCGGGAATGTGGATACTCGCGGTGGGCGTGTCGGCTGTTGAGCCGCTCCACCCTGGCCGCCAGGCGCGTGTAGTTGTCGTCGACGAGCATCAGGTCGTGTGCCGGGTCGCCGTCGACTGCGTCGTTGCACGGCACCTCGTATTTTGCGTCTTCATCGAACAGCAGCAGCCAGTCGTCGAGTTGCCATGTGTCCAGCAGTGCCGCCTCGGTGTACAGAAAGTCCTCGATCTGCTGTCTCGAGATTTCCTGCTGCTGAGGGGCTATCGCGGTCATTGGACACCCGCGAGGTCCGCCGCGGCGCCCATCTGGTGTTGCCAGTGCCGCCAGAATGCGCGCATCTGTTCCTCGTCGTTGGCCAGCGGCGAGCGACCCATGCCGCGGGAGATGTCGTTCCATTCGACCCCGCCGCTAACGAAGCCCTGCTGACACGATTCCAGCGCCTCGAGGTCGTCCGGAGTGGCGAAGCCCCCCGGCCCCAGAAATGTAAGGAAGCTGTCGAGTCGTCGCTCGCGCAGGGAAGGCATTTCGTTCACGGGCGCCAGTTCCCACGCGGTGACGTCGACGACATCGGGCGCGGGCGGATAAAAGGTGCGCACCGTCACCGCCATGATGTCGTTGATGATCAGGTTCGGGTAGATCAACATGTTGCGGTTCACCTCTGCCATGGTGTGTGCCCGCTCCTCGCCGTGGCGGGCGACCAGATCGGCTCGCAGCCGGTCGATTTCGGTTCGGGCATCCTCCCCGAACAGCGGCTCCCACTTGGCGACCGGGCGGCCCCACGGTGCGCTGTATTCGATGACGGCGTGACCGTTGCCCAGGTCGATCGCCCGACCGCTGACACCGCCGCGCAATTCGGTGCCGATCGACACCAGGTACTTCAAATAGGTGTCGTGCGTGGACTCCGCATGGTAGCCGTCGATGCTGTTTTCCACCAACAGCTTCCAGTTGGCGTTGAAGCTGTACTGGTTGGTGCCGCGAACTATTTCGGCCGAACCTCCGCAGCCGTCGACAACGAGATCGATGTAGTCCTTGGCGCCGGCGAGATACGTCTCGAGGTCGACGATGCCGGGGTCGAAGCTGGCGAACAAGAATCCCCGGTAGGACTCCACTCGTGCTACCCGCTTGAGTCCCAACTCATCGAAGTTCGCCCCACCGGCGTACGCGTCGCGGCCGGGCACTCCCTTGAGATTTCCTTCGGTGTCGAAGGTCCATGCGTGGTAGAAGCACTGGAAAACTTTGGAATTGCCGGCCTCCTGCCGGCAGACCAGTGCGCCGCGGTGGGTGCAGGTGTTGTGGAACACGTTGACATTGCCGGATTTCACCCCGCGGACCATGAACAGCGGCCGCCCGCCAACCGGCCGTCGGACGAAGTCACCGGGCTGGGGGATTTCCGACTCGTGGCCCACGTATAGCCACGACGTAGCGAAGATCCGTTCGATCTCGGCCCGGTGGACCCGCGGTGAGGTCATCGCCGAGCGGTGCACCCGGAACCGTCTGCCCGCAACATCGTCGTCGACAAACGGCTGCTGCGCCGCCGCTGCGGTCTCCTGGGGCCGCCGGGTCCGGACACCGGTGCTCATGACCGGGCCAGGTAGTCGGAGACCAGCGCGGAGAACTCGTCTGCACGCTCGATCTGGGTCCAATGTCCGCAGGCGCTGAACACATGCAGATCGGCGTTTGGCAGCAGACCCAGCATCGTGACCGAAACCTGCATCGGCACAACCTTGTCCTCCCGGCCGTGCACGAGCAGTGCCGGTGTGGCGATGGCACGCACCTCGTCCTCGGTGATCCCGAGTTCGGATCCGGCGTGCCGCGGATCGGAGAACATGGCGCGGTATGCCTCGTAGGCGCCGTCGGCGATGCTGGCCTCATACCGGATGGCGACGAGCTCGTCCGTGATCATCGTCGGGTCGACGGCGAAGTAGTTGCGCAGCAGATCGCGCATCGCGCCATGCGACGGTTCATAGGCACGCAGCGCGGCAAGACCGCCGGTGAGCGTCATGCCGACACCGGGTGCGCCCATCAGCACCATCTTGGTGATCCGGTCCGGCCGGTCGGTGGCCATCTGCAGCGCGATGCGTCCGCCCAGCGAGTTGCCGACGATCGCGGTCTTCTCGACGCCGTGTGCATCCAGGAACGCCCAGATATGGTCTGTCCAGGTGCGCAGCGAATAGACGACGTCATCGGGCCGCTCGGTGGCACCGAAACCGACGATGTCGGGCGCAAGCATCCGGAACCGCTGGGACAGCGCGCCAATGTTGCGCTGCCAGTTGGCCATCGCCGACACCCCGGGGCCCGAGCCGTGCAGCATGACGACCGGTTCGCCGGCACCCGCCTCGAGGTAGCTGGTTTTGATGCCTCCGGCATCGATGGTGCGTGGTTTTAACGCCATCCCTGCGATGGTTGATGTCGTTGATGTCACTGCGAGCCTCCTTCTTTGAACACCGCAAAACACTTGTTGGAGTTGAAGACATCGGTGGTGACGAGCTCTGACCACGCAAGGTCCAGGCCGAGTTCGTCGACCGCGCCGGTCAGACAGAACCAGTTGAGCATTTCGTGCTGACCGGAGTCGACGATGTCTCGGCTAGGGGTGGCCTGCCAGGTCGCGTAGTCATGGTCGGCGAACAGCTGATACAGCCGGCGGTCGGCAACGGTGTCGGGGGTGATGTGCCAGGTCTTGTCGGTCAGGAAGGCGTGCGACCAACTCGAGGACGCCACCAGCGCCACCCGTAAGTCGGTGTCGCGGAACGCCTGGGCGACCGCGCGGCCCAGCGCAAAGCATCGGGCCGGAGTCGGCCCGGACGGGTCGAGCCGTTCGTCGGCGATGGCGGCGAACCGCGCCAGTCCGCCCCTGCGGGCAATTGCGTGCTGCCCGTAGCAGTTCACTGTGATGGGAATGATCCGATAGTCGAATTGGGCCCCAGCGTTGGGATAGTCAAGGAACAGTTGGGTATTGACGATCGCGTGCGGGAAAGGAGCGTCGTTGCGCTTCCGGTAGGAGTAGGCCATGTCGAAGCCCCGGCCGATCAGGTCATCGGTGAGCCGGCGGGCGCCCTCGGGGTCGCCGTGCAGAGTGATGGTGGTGTCGTTGGGCAGGCTCCAGGCGTTCGGGCTGCCGCGGTGGGTCATCAGCTCGAAGGGGTTCACGTCGACGTCGCCGTAGGCGAGCACGCAGAACGGGGGGATGACCTCTTCGCGGAAGTTCTCGTACTGGTCGTCCCCCCATACCACCACGACGTCAGGGTCAAACTCGTCAAGTGCCTCACGACAGCGAGAAAGGTTTTCCACCAGAAGCTTTCGGTGATGAGCCGCGGCAGCGATGCCGCCGTCGGTGGCCCATTCGGCGCGCATCGACGCCGACCAGTTGGCGGGATCCTTCGCCTCGGCCGGTATGTCGGGATCAGCAAGCGTCCAGCACAACAGGTCCGCCATGTGTTCGTCGGTGCCGGCCAGCAGCGGATAGTGGGTCAGGCCCAGACCCAGGAATTGGGCCATGTTTTTCCTCCAGATTGGTACGGCAGATTTTGCGATGCAGGTCGGCTGACAGAGTGGCGACGATGTCGTCGAGAGGCTCGGGCATCGCGGCGAAGGGGTAGTCCGATCCGAAGTAGACGTGGTCGCGGCCGAAGACCTCGATCGCCGCCAGCAACGCTTCGCGGTTGTATGTCAGTGAGTCGCAACACAACCGGCGCGCCAGGCGACTCGGCAGCTGCGCTGAGTCGGCGGGCATGCCGGTCACGATTGCCCCTTTGTCGAGTCGGCCGACCAGTGCCGGGAGCGCGCCTCCGCCGTGCGCCAGGCAGATTCGCACTCCTGGCCGTCGCGCGAGCGCGCCGCCGACGATCAGCGCCGCCGCTGCCAGCGCCGTCTCGATCGGCATCCCCGCACCGAAGCCCAGTCCTAGCTCGCTCACCCGCGCTGGTAGGTCCTGATCACTGGGATGTACCAGTATCAGGGCGCCAAGTTCTGCCGCGACGGCAAAGAAGCGGTCCAAGCTCGGGTCGGCCAGTTCGGTATCCCCGACTCGCGTGCCGATCTCGACACCGAGGAATCCCGGTTGGCGCATGCACCGGCGCAACTCTTCGACGGCCCGGTCGGGGTCCTGAAGGGCGACGGCGCCCAGTGCGGCGAAACGACTGGGGTGCTGGTAGACGACCCGGGCGAAGAAATCGTTTTGAGCCGCCGCCAGTTCGGCCGTACCCACCGCGTGCGCGTTATAGCAGAACGTCACCGGAATCGGCGAAAGCACTTGCACGGCAACGCCGTCACGGTCCATGTCGATGATCCGGTCTTGCGGTGACCAACACCGGCTGTCGATCTGGCGATAGGGAACCCCACCGAACATCAGCTTTGCTTCGGTGTCCTTGATGCGCTCGACGCTGGGCCACCGGTCGTGCGGATAGGCCTGGCTTAGATCTGGCAGATCATCGTCGATGGCGTGGGTGTGGACATCGACGAGTCCGTTTCCTGGGAATCGGTGAGCGTCGATGGTCTTGACTCCGTGCCAGAGGTTGAACGGTGAGTCCCACCAGAATACCTATTGTGCATACACAATTCAAGATATGCATGCACAATGTTGTGCGTCACAGTGCGCGATGGTAGAAGTAGCTGCATGCACGCAGGACTGAGCGCACTGCGGAAGTCAGCGGTGAGTCCTCTATCAGCGACGTTTGGTCAAGGCCGCTGCGGCGTCACCGGCGTGCGGTCCGGATCGTCGGCGCGGATCAGATCTTTATCGTGTCGGTTAATTGCGTCGACGAACGACGCCTGATCATGCAGCGCGATGGCGGCCACGATGTCGTCGTGGACGCCCAGGCTGCTGGCCAGCAGCGGTTCATGGCGGGGGACGAATACCACCCCGGTCAGCACAGCCT
>JAVROG010000230.1:0-2819 GCA_032162865.1 Mycobacterium sp.
ACCGTGAAGAGCTGAGAAGCCAGTCCAATCGTCAGCGGGCTATGTTGAGACGCGATGAGTGACGAGCCCGCGCCTGAACCTCCGCCGCTGCCACGTGCGCTGCTCGCGATTTGGCCGATCATCATCGTCGGCGCGCTGGGCTGGCTGATCGCCGCCGGCGCCGCATTTCTCATCCACGGCCTGGAAACGTTGCGTCCGGTGACAATCGCCGGGCTGGGAATTGGTGTGCTCGGGACGAGCATCTTCGTGTGGCAACTCGCCGCCGCCCGCCGGGGGGCGCGCGGCGCACAGCACGGACTAGAAAATTTCCTCGACCCGAAATGATGCACAGGAAAGACCAGGAGGACGAATGGTAGCGCCGCTGCTGCAAGCTTCTATCGACATCGATGCACCGCCCGCGAAGGTCTGGGAGCTGATATCCGACTTCCGGCGTATGCGGCAGTGGAGCCCGCAATGCCGCTGGATGCGGCAATTCGGTCCGCTGCGCACCGGAGCCCGCACGCTTAATTTCAACCGCCGCAACCGGCTGTTCTGGCCCACGACGAGCACGGTCGTCGAAGTCGTTCCGGAGACCAAACTCGCGTTCCGGGTCGACCTCAACCGGACCATCTGGAGCTACGAACTCGCGCCCCACGGCGATGGCACCCGGGTGACCGAAAGCCGCCACGCCGAGAATGGCGTCAGCGCATTCTCCAGCATGTCGGTGAACACGCTCATGGGCGGAACGACCAACTTCGAACGGGAACTGGTCGAGGGCATGAACACGTCGCTGGCCAAAATCAAGGCCGCCGCCGAGAAGAGCTAGTCGGATAGTTCGGTAGTCGGCCGCTCCACCGGCCGCTCCACGATGTCAAGCACACCGTCGTCGAACGGCTCGTAGATCGGTGAACCGGTGCCCGCCGCGGCCGGGGTGTCAGAGTGGGCCCCGCAGCCGTAGTGCCTGTCGACGACATGCCCGTCGGCGGATAGTTCGTTTCCGCAGACCCCGAACATCGCACCCAGGGATCCGGCCAGGGGCAGGAAAAATCCGCAGTCGCGGCACACCCGCTTGGTCGACCGCGACATCGCCGAGTCGGGCCCGTAGTCGCCGTCGTGCCACCGCTCTGCGGCCTCAGCGCGGCCCCACGCGCTCATCACCCAGCGCCGACCGAAGCCGAGTTCGGCGGCCACCTCGTCCACCTGCGGGTCGCCGCTGGCGCTGTGGCCGGGCACCAGCCGCGAGTCATCCTGCGCCGGAGCCAGCAGGTCCCCGGGGCTCAGGTCGCCGGCTCGCACCCGCTGCTCCCAGGGAACCCAGTCGGGCGCGAGTAGTGCGGTGGGCCCGGGGATCAGCACCACCTCGCTGATCGTGGCGTGGTCGGCACCGACGTAACCTGCGACGACGACGGCCCACTGCCATCCCTGATAGCCGGACACATGCGCCAGAAACCGGTGAGTGGCGGCGTTCGGATCTTCGTAGCTGACACCCAGGTAGTCCCCGACGGTTTCTGCTCCGCTGAACTCCGCAACCGCAGTTCTGGCCTGTTCAGCGGCACCAGTGAGCACCCCGGCGAGCTCGTCGGGCCATTCGGCCACGATCACCCCGGAGGACGTCTCATTGGGTCCGGTCACAGTGTCACCTTAATGCCACCTTGCTCCTGCCCGTGGACGCCGCCTTGCCTGCTGCGTACCCAATACTGCCGCAAGACACGGCGGGCGAGCACACCCGGTTTCCTCCCCAGGGAGTCGACATAGGACAGAATTGAATGGTGTCTGGACGGCGAGGTGATCAGCCGGGTCGAATGACCCCACCGCCGGACCGCCGGACCCGAAACGGAGCGGGCGGATCCTTTCACGATCATCCCGGGATGGCCAACTACCCGGCCGATGACCCGGACTTCCGGCGAACGCGCCGCCCGCCGGGGATGCCCAGCGCCAACCGCTATCTGCCGCCGCTAGGCCAGGAGCCGCCACCCGAGCGCAATAGCGAGCCCTCGCCGCCGCACGGTCCCGGCAGTGGTTTCAACAATGGCGAACGGATCACCGTCACCCGCGCCGCGGCGATGCGCAGCCGTGAAATGGGTTCCCGGATGTACTGGATGGTGCAACGGGCCGCCACTGCCGACGGCGCCGACAAGTCCGGGCTCACGGCGCTGACGTGGCCGGTGATGGCGAACTTCGCCGTCGACTCCGCCATGGCGGTTGCCCTGGCGAACACGCTGTTCTTCGCCGCGGCAAGCGGTGAGAGCAAGTCCAAAGTCGCGCTTTACCTGGTGATCACCATCGCACCGTTCGCCGTGATCGCGCCGCTCATCGGCCCGGCGCTGGACAAACTGCAGCACGGCCGCCGCGTCGCGCTGGCGATGTCGTTCGCGCTGCGCACCGTACTGGCCCTGATCCTGGTCATGAACTACGACGGAATCACCGGCAGCTTCCCGCCCTGGGTGCTGTATCCCTGCGCGCTGGCCATGATGGTGTTTTCGAAGTCATTCAGCGTGCTGCGCAGTGCGGTGACGCCCAGGGTCATGCCCCCGACCATCGACCTGGTCCGGGTCAATTCCCGGCTCACCGTTTTCGGCCTGCTCGGGGGCACCATCGCCGGCGGCGCCGTCGCGGCCGGCGTCGAGTTCGGTTGCACTCACCTGTTCAAAATGCCGGGCGCGTTGTTCGTCGTCGTCGGCATCACCATCGCTGGCGCCCTGTTGTCGATGCGCATTCCGAGTTGGGTTGAGGTGACCGCCGGCGAGGTCCCCGCCACCGTGAGTTATCACCGGCATAGCGACTCGCCTCGCCGCAGCTGGCCGGAAGAGGGCAAGAAGACTGGCGGCAAGCTTCGGCAG
>JAVROG010000231.1:0-5349 GCA_032162865.1 Mycobacterium sp.
GCGAAAATCGGCCCAGACAAAGACATCCCGCACATTTCGCCGCCGATCATCGTCAAATACATCACCAACCTGCAACTGCTCGGATTGCTATGAGAGCAACGCCATCACCAGCGACGAAGACCATCGATGACCTGAAAACGAGCTCACCACGACGGCTAGTCGGGCACTGCGCAGTATTGGGTGCACCGGTAGCGTGAGTGCCTGCCGCCGCGCGCCGATGCCGATCAACGAGCTCGACGGCTTGGCCGCGACCTAGACCGGTATCGGTGCTTGCAGACCGACATCGCTGCCCTCGATGAGGAGATCGCAGGGCTGCTCGCCGTCACCGACGGACATATTCTGACTACCCCTTCCCGGTGTCGGCACGGATTCGGGCTGCGGCATTCGCCGCGCACAACCTTCCGATTGATCGCTTCCCTGATGACGAACACCTCTACTCGGCAACGGGTTTGGCGCCTTCGCTCTATCAATCGGCCACGTTGCATCGCCGCGGGCGTATCTCGAGACAGGGACTGGCCGAACACCGCGACGCCCTGATGGGCATCGCGTGGGGCCTGTCGCTAAGTTCGCCATCGTTCATCGAACGAGACACCGAACTACGAGCCCGCGGATGGCCCCTATCCAAGCCTGCGTCGCGCTGGCCCGCCACCCGTGCCGACCGATCTTCCGACTTCTACGAACCCAACAACCCTTCGATGAACAGCGCTGTCGTCGAGGAAGGTCAGTCGCGAGCGGTGACGGCTAGTAGAGCTATGCCGCACGACGACGCAACCTAGCTTGCCGCCCGTTCGCGCTGGGCCGCCCCACGGCGCACACGAAAGCCTGCCGTTCACGGCGACTAATCAGCCTGCCGATCCCGCGGCCCAACCAACCTCACGAAAACCGTCTATCGCGCCCGCCGCCGGAGACCCCACCCCGGCCAATGTCCTCTGCCTCACGCACGACTTGACTGGTAGCGCGAAGGCTAGCCGGATGCCGGAGACTCCCGCTGGCAGGGGGCACTTATGGGTGTCAGCGGTGGCGACGCCGGCTGCCGGGCGCGCAATTATGTCAAGTGGCACAACGGAATTCTGTATCTACCCGCGGCGAAGCATTCTGACTCCCGGACCACCGTCCTCGGTGGCAGTCTCACCACCGCTTCATTCGAGGAAAAAGGACGACATGACGACTCAGCACCGCCAAGTGATCACGAAACTATTGGCCAGCGCTGCTATCGCTCTCGCCTCTTACATCGGGGGAGCAGCACCTGCCGGCGCCGACCCGAACTCGATCGACACCGCCCCGAACCCGTTCGGCGGCCTCAGCTGTGGCTGCCGAGAGACAGCTCCACCCGGCAGCCCAGCTCTGAGGCAAGAAATAGAGCGGGGAATCCGGGAGGGTCAGTCTGCTGGGTTGCCAGGCCTACCGCCGCCGACCCAGCCCAGTCAACCGCGGTGACGTCCCGGCTCCCGTTCGACCTGCCCGCCGCGTTGGCGCCGTATCACCCGCTGCGGCCTGACGTGGCGTCGTTACGCCGGCTGTGATTCAGGCTGGTCTGTAGTCCGGATCGTCGCGGCCTCTGGATGACGCCCGACGCCGGATCGAGCGCGATCTTCATGATGGTGCCCAGCAACATCTGGTGTCCCTCGGCTCGAATTGGCACGGTAGAGGCATGCGTGCCGCCCGAGCTACAACCGCCTCAAAGAACCGGTCCGGCACCTAGTCAAAATACAGTGATTGCGATCGCCGCGCCCGGGGAAGCGATCAAACCCCGCGACTCCTTTCGGTTGCGATGCGCAGCACCGCTGACTGCCCGCCGAGGCGAACGTCACAGGCTTGCCGGTACAACCATGGACGCCAGCTTGACAGTGCGCACACCGGCGCGCATTTCCGCTCCGGAAGTCGGCCCGACGCGGATGCTGCCTCGCTGGCTCAGTGACGGGGGTAGTCGCGCGCACCAGGGTCTGCGAATTTGTCCAGCTCGGGGAGGTTGACCACGATGGGATCGGGGTTCGAACGGGTGACAACCCAGACGGTCGGGTAGGCGGCGGACGCGTTGATTTCCTGGTGCACGGTGTGCGCCGGAATGAAGACAAAGTCTCCTGGACCGGCCTCGATCGCGTGCTCCAGACGGTCGCCCCACCGGTACCTGGCGGTGCCTTCAAGCACGTAGAGGATTGTCTCCTGATCGCCGTGGTGGTGCGCACCGGTGGCTGCGCCGGGTAGCAGCGTGCTGAGGAAGGCGCTCAGTACCGTGGCGTCTGGGTTGTGGCTGTCGAAGGCGACCTCCCGGTGTATTCCCGAGGTCTGCGGGGTGTTGTCGGAGAATTGGTCACGCCGAACGACGCGGACCGATGGCTCGTTCATTGGGGATTCCTTTCTGTTCAAGACTGGCCGGTAGTGCGCTGTCCCCGGCCACGTGCAGTCCGAACGGCAGGGCGCCGACCCGCCAGGTGCCGTCGAACTGCAAGCTCCGACCCGCGGCGCGGGCCCTTTGTAGGGCACACCGGGCCACCGCCAGCTGGTGAGCCTCCCAGCCCCTCAGCCGAACAGGTATCTGCCGGTTGGTGGCGTGTCGCAGCGCGTTGCCCAGTTGCCAGGCATCGTCGGCTGCCTTGGCGGTGCCCGCGCCGATGTGCGGTCGCAGCGCGAACGCTGCGTCGCCGATCAGACAACTCCTTCCGATGGCGATTTGCGACACCTCGAGGTCGACGATCACCTGGACGAACGGCTCCGGGCTTCGTTGGACGAGCGCGGCGAGCGGGGAGGGGAGCTCGGTGTGCGCCGCGGAATGCAGTGCTTCGAGATGCTTGGTCTGGACCGATCCGGGCGGCACGGTCAGTTCAGCCCGGCATCCATTTCGGTCAGTCAGCAGGTCGGTGAGTTGGTCGCCCGGAGCGACGTTGCGATACCAGAGCCAGTTGCACAGCTCGGAGCCGTCCGGGCCCGGAATCGGATAGGTCAGCAAGTGGCCATGCGGGAGGATCCGGTAGGTGATCGCGTCCGCCAGGATGTTCGCTGTACGGCCGCTGAGTTCATTGCGTTCGATGGTGCCCCGCCAGGCCACGTAGCCCGCATAGCGCGGTTGCGCGTCGGGCACCAGAATTGCGCGTCCCGTCGAGCGGATGCCGTCGGCGCACACCACGAGGTCTGTGTTCAATTTCTGACCGTCGGTCAGTGACAGCGCGACCTCATCGCCCCGATTCTCAAGGTGCGCAAGCTGACTCGACAGATGGTAGTTCTCGGTGCCGAAGGCGTCCAGCAACCCTTGATACAACTCGAAGTACGACGCCAACCGATATGTGCAGGACCGCTCATAGGCGACCGACCCGTCATCTCCGAGATAACGCAGCCTCCTGGCAGGCACGCCGATGTCGCCAACCGCCTTTCCGACCCGCTCCACGAGATAGCGAACAGTGGTGGGATGCACGACGATGCCGGTTCCGCGCCCCTGCAACGGAACCGCACTGCGCTCCAGAACCTCGACGTCCCATCCCTGATCTCGGAGAACCAGCGCTGCGGTGAGGCCACCAAGGGAGCCGCCGACCACAATTGCCCGGCTCATGCGGCTTTCCCGTCTTCGAGAACTAATGCCCACCCGGCGATCGACGTCGCGGGCGTCATCATTTGTCGTCCGGGTTGAGCACGAGGAAGGTGACTCCGGCTGCGCCGCCGGCGATGACTTGCGCGACCAGATAGACCCACAGCGTCGGCCAGGCGAACATGCCCATCAGGGCGCCGCCGACTGTGACCGACGGGTTGAACGCCCCGCCGGAAATCGCGCCGACCGCGAAAGCGCCTGCCAGCACGGTGAAACCAATTGCCAGGCCAAAGTACGAGTTGTCCGGGTGTCCCTTGCTCGTCGCTACATTGAGCACCACGTAGCACAGGGCAAAGGTGAACAACAGCTCCGCCACGAACGCCGCCAGCAAAGCGTGACCGGTCAGCGGCATCGCCACGGTGGTCGCAGCCTGCGCCGGATCAACGATCACACTCACCACCCCCGTAGCCAGCAGTCCGGCGGCGAACTGCACGATCCAGTACATGACGGCGTCACCCACGGAGATTCGCCGCCGCACCAGCACCGCCAAGGTCACCGCAGGGTTGTAATGCCCTCCCGAGATGTGTCCACCGGCGTAGACCATCACCATCAGGACCGCACCGATAGCAAACGGAGCGAACTGGCGGTCGGTCCCGACCGCGGCACCGACCGTGAACACCAGGAAGAACGTGCCGATCGCCTCGGCGGCGTACTTCACTCCCGCGGAAGGTCCGCTGACCCCTTCGGTTGACTCTTCACCCGGGATCGGCTGAGTCGGCGCCTGTGCTGTGCCCATGGCTTAAGAATTGCCGTCCTGGGCTTCGATGTCCTCAGCGCTGACGCCCATCCACGGTGCCTGCCAGCCCCCCTGCGCGCATACCTGGCAGCTGCAATTCGGACGGTGCCCGACCTGGCAGTACCGGATCAAAATGACCTATCGACAAGTCGCAGAACGTCGCCGCCGGCAGATCCGCCGGCCAATGTTAGGTTGTGTCGCCTTCGTAGTGTCGATGCCGTAGCCGTATTCAGTAACGCGGTTGATCAGCTTCGATGTCGGGGGAGTCCATAGACGCGTTGCGCCCCCGCGCGCCGCGGCCGGGCGCGCCCGCATACGCCTGCGCGATCTCAAGCCACTCGACTGTTACGTCTCCTTCGACCTCGAGCGCGGTGTCGGTCCAGTGCCGTCGCTGGGTGACGACGCGGACAAAGTCTTCGGCTTGGCCGCTGATTCGGTTCACCGCCCCGGCGGGACCCCA
This sequence comes from Mycobacterium sp., assembly GCA_032162865.1. Taxonomy (GTDB): domain Bacteria; phylum Actinomycetota; class Actinomycetes; order Mycobacteriales; family Mycobacteriaceae; genus Mycobacterium. The sequence continues at coordinate 4,777 of JAVROG010000231.1, forward strand.
CGTCCACATCTCCTGTCCGGCAGGCGAGCTCAACTCGACGCGCACCGATTCGTCGGGGACCTCGCGCTCGTGGAGGCGGTACGCGAACGCAAAGGTGTTCACCCCAAGATGGGCGATGCTGCGCAGCCCCGGACTGGGCGGGTGCTCGACCCCGAGTGTGTCGTAGACATCCTGGCCGTGCGCCCATGTCTCCATCAGCCGGGCGGTCGCCGATGACGCCACGCTCATATCTGGGCCGAACCACGGCAGGCGGCGCTTGGGTTCGTCGTCAGCCAGTGCATCCAGCAGACGGCGCCGCGCGCCGCGGAACCAGTCCAGCAGGCACTCGGGCGTGAGGTTGCGGTGTTGTTCGGCGATGCGATCGGGGAAGTCCATGCCGCCGGTCACGAGATCGGTTGCCAATGAGTGGAATTGGTCCTCGTCGGTCAGCGCGAGGCGGGCGGTGTCGTCGAAGAAAGCCAGGTGCGATAGCTGGTCGTGGATGCTCCAGCCCTTCGCGGGCGTCGGCAGGTCCCACTGTTCGTCGGTCAGCGCTGTCAGATGTTCGTCCAGGCGATCTGATTCGTGTCGCAG
>JAVROG010000232.1:0-3040 GCA_032162865.1 Mycobacterium sp.
GGCCGCGGTGCCGGAAATGTTGGCCAACCGCGACGCCTTTCTGCAGTTGGTCCGGTCAAACTTCTTTGGGCTCAATGCGCCCGCGATAGCCGCAGCCGAAAGCCTCTACGAGGAATTCTGGGCCACCGACGTGTCCGCGATGGTCGGCTATCACGGCGGGGCCTCAGCGGCCATGCCTCAGGCTTCTTCAACAGCGCTAGCGGCGGTTCAATTCTCAACGGCTACGTGTCGGGCCTCTTCAACACCGGCGTCACGGGCCCGATACCCCCGTTCGTGCGAAGCGGCTTCTACAGCGGCTATGGCACGGGCCCTGTTCAATACGGGCGCCGGTTTCACGGGCCTCTTCAGCCTCACTGAGCTGCTGAAGAATCTCTAGGCCGGTCCGCTTTCGCCGTCGGCACGCACCGAGTGTCAATTACAGGACGCGACATGCCGTTTCGCCGTCGCGTGGTTCACGTTCGGCACAAGATCGACTCAGCGCATCGACACCGATGGTGGACTCTGTGAAACGTCAGACTTCGCACTCACATAGGCGCGCACGACACCCGTTTTCGTGCCACCACCCTTTGTTCCGACGGTTAACGGGAAGGTGACGTCGCCCGAAACCAGCACCTCGAGGTGGTAAGGGTCGAACAAGCTGACCTTGAGGCCGCTGGTGTCGGGTTGCCCCCAGGCCGCTGTGCCGTCAACCGCATCGGGATCACGTACGCGTTGCGGGCAGTTCGGCGGCGCCAGTTGGTTCGATCTCACACAACCATCCAGCTGCGCCGATATCGCCGACAGGATGTCCGACTGCCCGGCATCGCTGAGCGTGAAATCCACCTCGTTGAAGTAGCTGCTGCCAGAAGAGAGCGCGTCGAGCAGGTAAGGCTTCTTCAGCTTGGCTGACACGTTCGAATTGCTACTGCCCGCGTCGACAAAGCCGGGAAAGACGTAAACCGGCGACTTGCCGACCGAATCGCCAAAGAACGTCAAGGTATCGAGGGCCTTGTTCTCCGTCGAGCCAAGGGTGTCGATCTTGATCGCCGCGTGCTCGAGCTTCCACGCTTTGCCCGCCTTCTTCATCGACAGCGTGACGTCGGAGACGTTATCGCCGAACTTGGCCACGACGTGGACCTGCGCGAAGCCGAAGGCCTGGCCCGAGTTATCACTGAGTATCTTGATGTCGCTGATGGGCCACCGAGCGATCTGCTTCTTGAGGATCTCGTCAGACAGGAAGTCCCTCGACCCCGGCTGGTCGTTGCTGTAGCTCAGGGCGGCAGTCGCATCACCCCGGGCGAGCGCATCGAGGTAGCCCTGCACTGCGTCTCCAGCGCTGCTCGATTTGTCGTCGCTACTAGACACCAGCGAGATCACCACGACCAGCGCGATCACAACTGCGGCGACCGCGCTCAGTGCAATGAAGAGCGGCTTCCTATTGCGCGGTGGCGGTCCACCCGGCGGCCCGAAATGACCACCGGGCATCGGCGGTCCGGACAGCCAGGTCTGATAGCCCTGCGGTTGCGGGCTCGGCGGAAAGCCCGGACTCCCGTGCGCGGGCCAGCCCGACGTCGGCGGGAAAGGCGCGGGTGGCAGCGGCCTGGCCTGGGTGGGGGCTGTCGCCGGATTGGGTGGCGAAGCCCACCATTGCGGATCCGGCCCATTAGTCACGAAAAGCCCCCTAGCAGCGTCAAGTGTCGAGCATCCAATTCCCCCATTGCGCGGCCGCCGAACCACCGGGCCAAGCCGCATCGTGGCTTGCCGTTAATTTTAAGCGTCTCCGGACGGGTAATTCCGCACGCAAGTTGCTCGGAGCCGGTGAGTGTGAATTGCGCGACGCGCCGCGCCGATTGGCCGTGGTGTGGTTCACACTCGGCGGGCCCTGAATCAGGGATGCTGGCTGGATACCGAAATCACTTCTCCGGTGAGGTAACTGGAGTAGTCGCTGGCCAGAAACGCAATGGTGGCCGCAACTTCCCAAGGCTCGGCGGCCCGCCCGAAGGCCTCGCCCGCCGACAACCGGTCGAGCAGTTCGGCAGACGAGGTCTTGTCCAAAAACTTGTGCCGCGCGATGCTGGGTGAGACCGCGTTGATCCGCACCCCGTATTCGGCGGCTTCGATTGCGCTGCAACGAGTTAAAGCCATCACGCCGGCCTTGGCGGCGGCATAGTGTGACTGCGAGTGCTGGGCCCGCCAGCCCAGCACGCTGGCGTTGTTGACGATCACCCCGCCGTGCGGTGCATCCCGGAAGTAGCGCAGTGCCGCCCGAGTGGCGCGGAACACCGACGTCAACGAGACGTTAAGAACGCGGTCCCACTCCTCGTCGGTCATGTCGGCCACCGGCGTCTGCCCGCCCAGCCCGGCGTTGTTCACCAACACGTCGAGGCGGCCCAACCGGGCGGTCGTCGACGAAATCAGCGCGTCGACCTGGGCGGTGGACGTCACGTCACACACCACGCTCTCCACCCGGCCCAGCCCCAATGCCGAAAGTTCCGCGGCCGTCTCCCCCAGCCGACGTTCATGGTGATCGGAGACCAGCACATCGGCACCCTCGGCCAAGGCGCGGCGCGCGGTGGCTGCACCGATGCCGGTGCCCGCGGCCGCAGTGACCACCACGACCTTGCCTTCCAGCAGACCGTGTCCGGCAATCTCTTTCGGCGCCTCCGACAAGCTCACCCTTTAACCTCCCTCGGCAAACCGAGCACCCGCTCGGCGATGATGTTGCGCTGGATCTCGTTTGATCCGCCGTAAATGGTGTCGGCACGGGTGAACAGATACAGCCGCTGCCACTCGTCGAACTCGCCATCGGTCAGCGTCAGGCCGGGCTTGCCGATCACGTCCATGGCGAACTCACCCAGACTGCGATGCCAGTTGGCCCACAACAACTTTGAGACGTTGTCCTGACCGGGCTGCTCAACATCCATGGTGGCCAGGGCGTATGAACGCATCGCCCGCAGCCCGGCCCAGGCCCGGGCCAACCGCTCCCGGATGAACGGGTCGTCGGCCGCGCCGGTGCGCTGTGCGAGTTTGGCAAGGTTGGAAAGCTCACGCGCATAGACGA
>JAVROG010000233.1:0-5715 GCA_032162865.1 Mycobacterium sp.
ATGCTGCGTCCACCGTCGACATGTGCTTGATGTCGGCGCCGGCGGCAAAGAAGCCAGGCAACGCCGAGGACACCACGATGACCTTCGCGGGCAACGCGTCTGCGGCATCGAGTCCGTTGTGCAGGCCATCGATGATCGCCGGTCCCAACGCGTTAGCCGGTGGGCGGTTGAGCATGATTTCGAGCACGGATCCCGTGACGCGCAGGCTTACCGGTGAACCGTTGTCGGACAGCATCGTTGATGTACCTCCTGGATTTCTATGGCGGGCAGAGAGACGGTCAGGCCATGGTGAGGCCACCGCTGACCGACAGCGTCTGACCGGTGATGTATTCAGCGGCATCGGAGGCGAAAAAAACGACCGCGGCGGCGATGTCGGACGGCTGGGCCAGCCGCTTCATCGGCACCGAGCGGGTCATCCCGCCGATGACCTTGTCGGCGTCTTGGCCGGAGGTGTCGGCGAACTTGCGCAGCGCCGGCGTGTCCGTCGGTCCGGGACAGACGGTGTTAACGGTCACGCCTTTGGTCGCCACCTCGCGCGCCAGCGTCTTCGTGAACGCGATGATGCCGCCCTTGGCCCCGGAATACACCGCCTCTAGAGATGATCCGACGCGGCCGGCATCCGAACCGATGTTGATCACCCGTCCGAATCCGCGCTCCACCATGCCGGGCACGACGGTGTGTATGATGCGCAGCGCGCCCTTGAAGTTGATGTCAAGGACCTTGTCCCAGAAGTCCTCTGAGGTTTTCAGGAACGGCATGAAGTCATCCCAGCCGGCGTTGTTGACCACGATTTCGATGTCGCCGAGCTCGGCGCCGACGGTCTTGACCGCACCGCGTACCGATTCGGTATCGGTGACGTCGACGTGAACGGCGATGGCTTCGCCACCCGCGTCGGTGATGCGTTTCGCAGTGGCTTCTGCCGCCTCCAGGTTGAGGTCAGCGACGGCCACCCGGAATCCGTTGGTGCCCAGTGTTTCCGAGATGCCCTGTCCGATACCTTGGGCTCCGCCGGTGACGAACGCGACGCGGTTGCTCATAATGTTCTCTCCTTTGAGATGAGTGATGGGAGGGTCTAGCGGCAAGACGGAGCGTCCGGGTTCGGCGCCCACTCGATCGGGCCGGCGACGATGGAGTGACTGGTCAGTTTGCGGCCGAGCACGCTCTGGGCGGCGCGCGCGGCGTCGATCATCGCGGGCAGCGACACCCCGGTGGACACGCCCATCTCCTCGAACATGCTGATCAGATCCTCCGAGGCGATGTTCCCGGTGGAACCGGCCGGCACCGGGCAGCCACCGAGTTCTCCGAAGCTGGACTCGAAGCTGGTACAGCCAACCTGCAGAGCGGCGTATGCGTTGGCCAAGCCCTGACCGCGGGTGTTGTGGAAGTGGGCGGTGACCTCGACACCGGGGAGCCGTTCAATGGCGGCGGAAAAGAAGTCACCGACATAGGCCGGGTTGGCCATGCCGGTGGTGTCGCCGAACCCGATCTCGCTGGCACCCGCCGCCGCGAATTGCTCGGCGACGTCGAGCACCCGGTTCATCGGCACCCTTCCTTCGAACGGACAACCATAGGACGTGGCGATGACGGCGGCACAGCGCAATTCTTCGGCAACGATGCGCTTGGCGATGATCTCGTTGTCGGCCATCGACTCGGCGATGGTCCGATTCACGTTCTTTTTGTTGTGTGTCTCTGACGCGCTGACGAAAATCGCGACCTCAGAAAACGTCTCCCGCACCTTGAGTGCGTTGTCCAGTCCCTTGCTGTTTGGTACCAGCACCATCAGCGAGACGTCTTCGGGCACATCGATGCCACGTAGCACCTCGACGCCGTCGGACAGCTGCGGAATGACATCGGGACGCACGAAACTCGCGACCTCGATGCGGCGCAGTCCGGTGCGGGCCAGCCGGTTGATCAGCTCGATCTTGTCAGCGGTGGCGATGGTTTCGGGTTCGTTCTGAAAACCGTCGCGCGGGCCTACCTCGCGGATGTCGACTTGGGTGGGCAATTTCACAGGAGCGTCCTTTCCTGGTCGAGCTGGTTACGGAACTCAGGTGCGGCGATCGCGGTCAGCCTGCGTGCGCGCTCGCCGAGACTGCAGCCGCGCAGGTGCGCCGCGCCGTATTCGGTGACGACCGTGTCGACGTCTGAACGCCCAGTGGTGACCACGCCGCCTTCGAGCGCGGTCTTGATCGTCGAGGCGCCGCGGGAGGTCGCCCGTAGCGCGATGATGGATCGTTTGCCGGTCAACGCGGCGGCCCTGGCGAAATCCACCTGGCCGCCGACAGCGCCGACGTACACGCCGCGGCTGACCTCGGCGCCGATTTGGCCACTCAGATCGACCTCGACGGCGAAGTTGACCGAGACCAGCGAGCGAAGTTTCGAAAGCACTTGTGGCGCATGGGTATAGCTGGTGGGCAGGAATCGCACAGGCAGGTCGGCCACCCGTCGGTACAGTTCTGCCGATCCCAGCGCCGTCCCGACGACTGCCAAGCCGGTGTCGATTTCTTTACACCTGCCGGTCGCTACACCTTTGTCGATCAGCCGGAGCAAGCCGTCGGTAATCATTCCGGTGTGGATACCCAAGTCCTCGTGTCCGGTGAGGGCGTCGAGCACCGCGGATCCCAACGACCCAACCCCGAGTTGAACGGTATCCCCATCGTTGATGAGTTCGGCGATCGTCGCGGCGATGGCCCGGTCGGTCTCGCTGGGTGCCCGCACCGTGTCCTCGGGCAGCGCACGGTCGGTGGCGATGGTGGCGGCGAAGCGATCGACCGGTATCCGCGCGGTTCCCAGGGTGGCCGGCATCTGGGCGTTGATCTCAGCGATCAGCACAGGCGTGTGGGGAATGGCGTCGGCGACATAGTCGACACCAACGCCCAGTGAGCACGTGCCGTCAGTGTCGGGCGGTGACACCTGTACCAGGCCGACATCGCAGGGCAGACGGCGTTCGGCGAACATTCGGGGCAGCGCCGAGTAGTGGCAGGGCACCACCTCGAGTCGCCCGGACTTGCTGAGCTCAACGAGTTCACCAAGCCCGCCGTAGGAAACCATCGACACGGCGTCGGGCATGCTGACGGCGAGTTGGTCGTTCCAGCTCAACCCGGTGAAAACCCGTAACGGGCCGATTCGTTCGCTCTGCTCGATCAGCGCGTCGACCAGGGGCCGCGGCTCGGCGGCGGCCTGGCCCCACCAGACGCCGGCCCCAGCCGTTAGATACTCGCTGAATTCGATCACGCCGGCACCCGCTGGATGAGCGTTCCGGTACCGAGACCGCCGCCGCAGCACATGGTCACCAGTCCGAGGTCGGCCTCACGGCGTTCAAGTTCGGGGACAAGGGTGGCGATGAGCCTGGCCCCGGTGGCACCGACGGCGTGGCCCAGTGCGATGGCGCCACCGTTGACGTTCACGCGTTCGACGTCGGGGCGCAGCTCGCGCTGCCAAGCCAGCACCACCGAGGAGAACGCCTCGTTGACTTCGAACAAGTCGATGTCACCGATGTTGAGATTGTTGCGCTGCAACAACTTCTGGGTGGCGGGGATCGGTCCGGTCAGCATGATGATCGGGTCGACGCCGACGGTGGTCTGGTCGACAACGCGGGCACGTGGCCGCAACCCGAGCCGACGCGCGGCGTCCCCGGAGCACAGCAGCACCGCGGCGGCGCCGTCGCTGATAGGTGAGGACGACCCGGCAGTGATCCGCCCGTCCTCCTTGCGGAACACCGGCTTGAGGTTGGCCAAAGTTTCTGCAGTGGTGTCCGGCCGGACGCATTGGTCCGCGTAGCGTATCTGGCCGTCGAGTGTGATCGGTACCATCTCGGCGGCGAACCGGCCGTCGGCGATGGCCTTGGCGGCATTCTGGTGTGAACGCGCGGCGAAGGCGTCCATCTCCTCGCGGCCCAGCTGCCAGCGGTCGGCGATCAGCTCGGCGCTTTCACCTTGATGCACAAAGGCGTAGCGGTCGCGTAGCTCGGCCGGCCACGGGTCGCCGTACAGTTCGGCGATCTTGCCGGGGGAGTCGATCGGGACGTGGCTCATGTGTTCCACGCCGCCGGCGATCACGACATCGTGCGTGCCCGAAGCCACCAGCGCCGCAGCCATTTCCACCGCGGTCTGCGCCGACCCGCAGCGTCGGTCGAGCGTTGTGGCCGGGACTTCGGGTGGGTAGCCGGCTTGTAGCCAGGCGTTGCGGGCGATATTGCGTGACTGTTCACCGAACGGGGCGGTGCAGCCGATCACCAGATCTTCGATCAGTGCGGGCTCGATCCCGCTGCGTGTGATTAGCTCGGTGTAGCAGGCGGCCAGCATCGCGTTGGGGTGGATGTCGCGGTACCACCCGCGCTCGGGATGTGATTTGCCGATCGGTGTGCGCACAGCCTCGGTGATGTAGACCTCGCGGCCGGTAGTAGCGAACGGTCCGGATACGTTGCGGCTCATCAGATCACCGTCCCGCCGTCGACCGGTAGCACCTGTCCGGTGATGTAGGACCCGGCGTCTGAGGCCAGGAAGACGAATGTCGGTGCGATCTCATCTGGGAAAGCCCAGCGCCCCAACGGAATTCGCGCCAGGGTCTTGGCGGCCAGCTTCTCGTTGCTGCGGATATTCGCGGTCATCGCGGTAGCCGCGAGCGGCGCGACTGCGTTGACGGTGATGGACTGGCGCGCCAGCTCGCGGGCCAGCGACTTTGTCAGGCCGATGATGCCGGCCTTGGCGGCCCCGTAGTTGGCCTGGCCGATGGTCCCGGTGAGCCCCGCCGCGGAGGTGACGTTGATGATGCGCCCGGTGCCGTCGGTCGGTAAGTGCTTGAGCGCCGCCTGGCTGCACACGAAGCTGCCCACCAGGTGGATGTCGACGATGCGGCGGAAGTTCTCCTCCGAGAGGTCCGCAAACATCGCGGGCGCTATGGCCCCGGCGTTGTTGACCAGAATGTGCAGTGCACCCCCGCCAAGCTCCGCCGCCGCCGCGGCGGCTTCGCTCGCTGCCGTCGAGTCGCGCACGTCGAGAACGAACGGCTGTGCGGTACCGCCGACCGCGTTGATCGAGTCCGCGGTGGCCACCGCGGCGTCCTTGTCTATATCTGTCACCAGCACGGCGGCCCCGGCCGTGGAGAAGGCACGGGCAATCGCCCCGCCGACGCCGCTACCCGCACCGGTCACCAGCGCCGAGCGCCCGTCGAGCCGGAACACGTCACGCTGCTGTGTCATCAGTAGCTCCTCGGTAGGCCCAGCACGTGCTCTCCCAGGTAATTGAGCACCATCTCCTGACTGATCGGGGCGATACGCGTCAGCCTCGCCTCGCGGAAGTACCGCGCCACGTGGTACTCCTCCGAGTACCCCATCCCGCCGTGTGTCTGCAGTGCGCGGTCGGCGGCATCGAAAGCCGCGTCGGCGCACAGGTACTTGGCGGTATTGGCTTCGCGCGCGCAGGGTTTCCCATTGTCATAGAGCCAGGTGGCCTTGCGCAGCACCAGCTCAGCGGCGTCCAGCCGGGCTAACGAGTCGGCCAAGGGAAACTGCAGTCCTTGATTCATTCCGATCGGCCGGCCGAACACTTCGCGCTCGTTGCCGTACCGCACCGCCGCGCGCAGGGCAGCGCGCCCGATGCCCAGCGCCTCGGCGGCGATCAGACAGCGTTCTGGGTTGAGACCGTCGAGGATGTAGCGGAAACCTTGGCCTTCCTCACCGACGCGGTCCTCGACGGGAACCTCGAGGCCGTCGAT
>JAVROG010000234.1:0-4800 GCA_032162865.1 Mycobacterium sp.
CACGATACAATCGAGCCGAGAAAAGACACGACCAGGTCGGCGCCCTGCATCTGGTGCAGGCGCTCGGTGTGAGTGGACGACCAGATGAGTCCCACGATGAAATACGGGATGCCGAGTATGACTGGGAGGCCCATCAACTCGGCGATCGTCAACTTGTAGTTGAGCACGTAACGGAGTTTGTCGAGCATCGGTGGCCCCTATGGGGAGTGCGTCCAGATCTGCGTCGGGTCACCGATATGTTAAGCCGTCGACTGGCAATGGCTCGACGCTGCGCCGACGTCGCGGCGCTCGGCCTGACCGCAGCGTTGTGGCCGGCTTCGATACAGATCGCGGATGCGTGTCCAGCGAACTGATGCGGTGCTCGTCTCGTCGATGCAGCGTCGAGCCCTTGCCAGTCGACGGCGGATACACCGTGCCCTAGGACCGGAGTGCCGCTAGTGCCTGCAGTGCCTTTGCCGACGCGCTGCCGGGCTCAGGGTGATAGATCAACATCTGCTGTCCGTCGGAGTATGGAACGTTGAGCGCGTAGCGGGAAAGATAGAGGTCTCCGACGCTGGCATGCCGCATATGGATGACGCCCGTGCGGTACTCGACGTCCGCGCGCGCCCAAATCTCGCGGAATCGTTCACTGCTGGCTGATAACTCGTCGATCAGAGCGCGCATCCTGGGATCGTGCAGATAGTTGCCGGCGACTTCGCGTAACCCATTTACCGCTATCTCGGTCGCCTCTTCCCAATCAACGAATAAATCACGCGCTGCCGGCGCTAAGAGTCGCCACTGCAGGAAGTTCTTCCCGGGGGCGAATCCTGGTGAAAGGGCGCGGGCAATCGGGTTGGCGGCCAACACATCCCGGTATGGGTTGGTCACGATTGCCGGCATCGGAAAGTCGTCGATCAGTCGATCCAGGTTGTGGGCAATTGTCTCGAGAACCGCGTGTGGCTTGTGGCTGCGGCCCGTCAAGCCCGCCAGCTGATGCAGATATTCCGTGGCTTTGCGGTCGAGCTGCAGGGCCTGTGCGAGCGCGTCGAGGACCTGTGCGGATGGCCGCTTGTCACGGCCCTGCTCAAGTCGCAGATAGTAGTCCGCGCTGATGCCGGCCAGCGTCGCCAGCTCCTCGCGGCGTAAACCCGGTACCTGCCGCCGCGTGCCGGCAGCCAGTCCAACTTCTTCGGGACGAATTCGCTCGCGCCGTGCCCGCAGGTAATCACCCAGCGCATTGGCCGTTGGTGCCACTTGTCGATGTTAAGGCTGGCCCTGCCAACACCAGGGTCAATCGGGCCCCTTCGGCGATCCCCAAGCAGGAATTCGCAGCGCCTGCGGTGCGCTGCTGGCGGTGCAAGTATCACCTGACCCCTCGCAAGGAGGACGCAATGCCCACGCTCCACTTCCACCAGACGACCACGGCAACCGTCGAGCAATTTATCGCCGGGCTCACCGATTTTGGACCGGGGCGCTCGGAGCTCTTCTCCAACAGCGCGGATGGATACCTCAAGGTGCATCGCCAAGGCCGCCACGACGCCGACGTCACCGAGGGTTCGGGCGGCATCTGGGAACGCCTGCAATACGACTGGTCCGACCCCAACCAGGTCAAGCTCAAGACGACCGACTCCAACATCTGGGGCGGCGCCTCGGGCCACACCTATACATTCGCGCCGCAGCCCAACGGAACGACGGACGTAGACGTCGTCGTGGTCCGCGAAGGCAAGAACCTCAGGGGATGGTTCCTTGGGATCGTGCTCGGCACCGTCGGCAAGCGCGTATTGCGAAAGGCGTTCGTTCACAGCGTCGAGGCCATCGAAGCCCGCAGCAACGCAAGCGTGACGGAAATCGGGTAGCCGCGACCACACGACCATAAACTAAACACCCGACCTCGCGAGGAGCAGTCATGAGCACGTTCATTCATCCACAGACATTGACCATCGATGGACTCTCAATCCGCTTCGCGGAGGCCGGGATTGGTCCCCGGGACGCCTTACTGCTGAGCCCGTGGCCGGAAAGCGTGTTCGCCTTCGAACAGGCTTGGCCGCGGCTGGCCGAGGTCGCGCATCTGGTCGCCGTGGACCTGCCGGGATTCGGCGGCTCGGAGCGGCGTGCAGAACTCATGAATCCAAAAGCCATGGGTGAGTTCATCGTTCGCATTGCCGATGCCTTCGGACTGGAGAAGCCACACCTGGTGGCGCCGGACATCGGTACATCGGCAACGCTGTTCGCCGCGTCGGCGCATCCCGGCCGGTTTGCCAGTCTGATTGTCGGGTCCGGCGGGGCTGCGGTACCAATCATTGTGAGCGGTCCGCTCAAGGAATGGGTGGAAACCGCCGACGTCGAACCGTATCGCCAGATCGGAGGGCGCAAAATCGTCGAGATCGCGTTGAGCACCATCGCCGGGTACACGCCATCCGACGAGATCCGGGCGGACTACATGGCCTCCTACGAGGGAAACAAGTTCGCCGAAACCGTTGCGTATGTCCAGGCCTACCCCGAGCAGCTTCCCGTTCTGGGCGACCTACTGCCCGGGATCACCACACCGGTGCGCATTGTCCAGGGCAGCGAGGACCAGGTCGTGCCGGCAGTCAACGCGACCTATCTCGGTGAGCGATTGCCGCACAACAGCGTTGACTTCATCCCAGGCGCCGGCCACTTCTGTTGGGAAGAAAAGCCCGACGAATACGCAGGGCTGGTCATTGACTGGTGGGACCGCATGAGCGCTGCGGGGAACCAGCTTGACGACGGGAGGGCTTGACATGTCGACGTATCGCGCCTACCCCGCCGGGGCGGTATCGGCCAACCACGTCGCCAAACAGATCGGCGTTACCTGGGGCACGGTGGAGTCTTCGCCGAGGCATCGAACAGTTCCCGGTTGGCGGCGTTGGTGTAGACGGGTCCTGCTGAGATGGCGTTGACGCGGATGCCGACGGTTCCGTATTCGGCGGCCCAGGAGCGGGCGAAGGAGGCCGGCGCGGCTTTGGTGGCGCCGTAGGCGGCGCTGTCGGGCTGACCGACGGTGCCGGCCCTGCTGGCGATGTTGATGATCACCCCGTCGCCGCGGGCCACCATTTTCGGGGCCAGTATTGACACCGACAGGTAGGGGGCTTGCACGTTGGCGGCGAACAGCTGATCCAGTATGTTGACGGCCAGCTTTTCCGATGGGCCGAACCAGGCGAAGCCGGCGTTGTTGACCAGGATGTCGACGTCGCCGGCCTCGTGGGCAAGCAGCAGCGCCTCTGTGGGTTGGCCCAGCTCGGCTCCGACGAACCGGGCTGAGCCGCCGCCGTTTTCGATCTCGACGACCACCGCAACGCCGCGGGTCACGTCGCGGCCGTGCACGATTACGGTGGCCCCCTGGGCGGCCAGCTGCACCGCGGCGGCCCTACCGATCCCCGACGTCGCGCCGGTGATCAGCGCGACCTTGCCTTCCAGATCCCGAACCGTAGTGGGACTTGACGCGACCACTCCTCAAGTGGTTAGACCGATTTGTCTGATCCGCTAATGTCAAATTTAGACCGACCAGACTAAAGATGCAAGTGTGTCGTCAAATACTCCGACACGACCGGCATCGCCATGGCGACATCCCTCGTGCCGGGTTAGGCCAGAACTGGACCGGCTGCGCGAGCCGGTGAATCTGAATTGCCCAGTGCCGCTACTATTCAGCGAGAAGAACGTCGTCGCCCACGCCCGCCCCGTCGTCGGTGGGAGAACTCCCGGTTGATCAGCCGGGCGCGGCATCGTCGCCACATTATTCAGACAAGTCTGTCTGATAGACTGCTGTGATGGCGACGAAGACGGTGAAACTGCACTCGGCGCGGGAACGGCTGCTTTCCGCGTCTGATGAGTTGTTCTACAGCAACGGAGTCCATTCCACCGGGATCGACGCCGTCATCGAGAAGGCCGGCGTGGCAAAAGGCTCGCTGTACTACATCTTTGGCGGGAAGGACGAGTTGGTCGCGGCCTACCTGCGGGGCCGCCTGCAAGCCTGGTGCCAGAGTGTGGAGGTGGCACAGGCCGGCACCGACGATCCGGAGCAGAAGATCCTCGCGGTATTCGATGCGATCGCTGACTACGTGTCGCGTCCGGAGTTTCGGGGCTGCCCGTTTGTCAACGCCGCGGCCGAAGCACCGGCGGGGGACGCTCAGGGGCGGGCCATCAAGGAGTACCGCCACTGGGTGCGTGAGTCCTTCCTCGGGCTCGCCGCAGACACCGGGGTGGCCGACCCCGGGCCGCTGGCCGATGCACTCATCGTCCTGTATGACGGGGCACTTGCCACGGCGGAAGTGGCCAGTACGGCGCGCAGCGCGGCCATGACAGCCAAACGTATCGCACGGCTCACCATCGCAGCAGCCAAAGCATCCAGTCCGGCCTGATCGGCGCTCCGACCGCGATCGAGTGGCTCGAATGGTGTGTGGGCTTACCGAGCGTTGGTGTTCGCGCAGGGGAAGCCAACCGCTCGCCGAGGATGGTGCTCGCTCTTGATGGCGATCAATGACATGCCGCGACGAAGGCTAACTTTGCAGCGCGGCGTCGATGAGCGCTTCGGCTACCGCTCGGGTTGTGTTGACGGTTGACGGTTTTGCGTCCAGCCATGCCGAGATCCCGGCGCCGTCAAACAGCACGACGAGCTGCTCAGCGAGCTCGTCGGGATGCGTTACCTCGACCGCAAAGGCCAGATCGAAAAACAAGTTGTGTATCCAGTCGCGGTATTCGGTGACGACTTCCTCGACGACTTCGCCGGGTAGTGCTTCGGCGCTGGCGGTCACCAACGCACAACCGCGAAAGCCGGGTTCGACAAACGAATGCCCTTGGATC
>JAVROG010000235.1:0-11301 GCA_032162865.1 Mycobacterium sp.
ACTATGGCGCGCCCGCCCGATTGGACAACGCGCGCTTCCTGCTCCCGGTGGTCGGCGTACCGCCCGATCGGGGCGGCAACATCGACTCGGCCGTGGCGCCCGAAACCACCAAGCCGGTGTGGATCACCATGCTGTGGCCGTTGGCCGACCGGCCTCGGCTGGCGCCCGGCGTTCCCGGCGGCACCATTCCGGTGCGCCTGGTCGACGACGACCTGGCCAACTCCCTGGCCAATGGTGGCCGACTCGATATCCTGCTGTCCGCCGCCGAGCTCGCCACCAGCCGCGACGTCGATCCCGACGGTGCCGTCGGCCGCGCTTTGTGCCTCGCCGTCGACCCGGACCTCCTGGTCACCGTCAATGCGATGACCGGCGTCTATGTGGTGTCCAACTCACCTGACAGCACCGCTCAGCTACCGGGCACCCCGACACACCCCGGCACCGGCCAGACCGCCGCGACCCTCTGGCTCAACCGGTTACGAGCACTGGCCCACCGCACCTGCATCGCGCCGCTGCCCTACGCACAGGCCGACCTGGATGCCCTGCAGCGCATCAACGACCCCGGTCTCAGCGCCACTGCCACGGTCAGCACCGGCGACATCGTCGACCGCATCCTGGACGTCACGTCCGTACGCGGCGCCGCCCTGCTGCCCGACGGCCCGCTGACCGGCCGCGCCGTCACCCTGCTCAACGGCAACGACAACACGGTCGCGGTCACCGCCGCCGACGTTTCACAAGACGCCCCAATCTCCCCTGGCGGCGTTGACACCACGCCGCGCCGATTGTCACCGCAGGTGGTGGCGGCGCCGTTCGATCCGGCCGTCGGTGCCGCACTGGCCGGGGCGGGTACCAATCCGATTGTGCCGACCTACCTGGATCCTTCGTTGTCGATCCGGGTCAACCACGACTCGCTCACCGCCCGCCGCCAAGACGCGCTGGGCGCCATGTTGTGGCGCAGCCTGGCGCCCGACGCGGCGCCGCGCACCCAGATTCTGGTGCCGCCGGCGTCGTGGACCCTGCCGGGTGACGATGCGCAGTTCATCCTGACCGCGCTGGCCACCACCATCCATTCCGGCCTGGCCGTGCCACGTCCGCTTCCCGCACTGATCGCCGACGCGGCGGCCCGCATCGAGCCCCTGCAAGCGCCCGGCGCCTTCCCGTCGGCACGCGGCCGATTCAGCGACGACATCACCGGCCAGATCACCGGCCAGGTGGGCCGGCTGCTGAAGTTGACCTCGGCGATGAGGACCGATGACCGCACCGGTCTGACCGGTCCGCAATACACCGCGCCGTTGCGCGAGGACATGCTGCGGGCGTTGAGCCAATCGGTGCCGCCCGACACCCGCAACGGACTGGCCCAGCAGCGGCTGATGGTGGTGGGTACCACGATCAACGACCTCTTCGGCGCGGTGACGATCGTCAACCCGGGTGGCTCCTACACGCTGGCCACCGAGCACAGCCCGCTTCCGCTCGCGCTGCACAACGGTCTGGCCGTTCCGATTCAGGTGCGGCTGCAGGTCAACGCCCCGCCGGGAATGACGGTCACCGATGTCGGCCAGATCGAGCTGCCGCCGGGCTACCTGCCATTGCGGGTGCCCATCGAAGTCAACTTCACTCAGCGGGTCGCCATCGACGTCGGGTTGCGCACTCCGGACGGAACGGCGCTGGGTGAGCCGGTGCGGCTGTCGGTGCATTCCAACGCCTACGGCAAGGTGCTGTTCGCGATCACCCTGGCCGCGGCGGCGGTGCTGGTCACGTTGGCCGGACGCCGGCTCTGGCACCGGTTCCGCGGCCAGCCGGACCGCGCCGACCTGGATCGCCCCGACCCGCCGCCGCCCAGTGGCAGCGTCCGGTCCATCGAACAGCGCCGGGCGATCGACCATCGGGTCCACGAAGAGCATCGCGTATGACCCCGGCACCCCGGCGGGTGCAACCATCGCCGGGCCCGCCACCCCGGGCTGGGTGGACACCCCATCAATCGCTGTCGCGACCACCCCAAGCGGCACCGGATCCGCCGGCGCAACCGCCTTCGCAACAGCGGCCACGGCAAGCAGAGCTGTCCGATGCCGCGCTGGTGTCGCAGTCCTGGGGCATGGCGTTTGCGACCCTGATCAGCCGTCTCACCGGCTTCGCCCGGATCGTGCTGCTGGCCGCGATCCTGGGTGCGGCGCTGTCCAGTTCTTTCTCGGTGGCCAACCAGCTGCCGAACATGATCGCCGCGCTCGTCTTGGAGGCGACCTTCACCGCGATCTTCGTCCCGGTGCTGGCACGCGCCGAACAGGACGACCCGGACGGTGGCGCGGGCTTCGTGCGCCGGTTGGTCACCCTGGCAACCACCCTGCTGATTCTGGCCACCGCAGTGTCGGTACTGGCGGCCCCGCTGCTGGTGCGGCTGATGCTGGGCCGCAACCCCGCGGTCAGCGAGCCGCTGACCACCGCGTTCGCATACCTGCTGCTCCCCCAGGTGCTGCTCTACGGCCTGTCCTCGGTATTCATGGCGATCCTGAACACCCGCAACGTGTTCGGGCCACCGGCCTGGGCGCCCGTCATCAACAACGTCGTCGCGATCGCAACCCTGGGCGTGTACCTGGCGGTGCCCGGCGAACTGTCGGTCGACCCCGTCGAAATGGGCAACACCAAGCTGCTGGTGCTCGGCATCGGCACCAGCCTGGGGGTATTCGCGCAGACCTCGGTGCTCCTGGTGGCGATCGGGCGCCAGCACATCAGCCTGCGCCCATTGTGGGGACTCGACGACCGTCTCAAACGCTTCGGCACGATGGCCGCCGCGATGGTCCTGTACGTCGTCATCAGTCAGCTCGGCTACGTGGTCGGCAACCAGATTGCCAGCACGTCCGCGGCCTCCGGCCCGGCGATTTACAACTACACCTGGCTGGTGTTGATGCTGCCGTTCGGCATGATCGGCGTGACGGTGCTGACCGTGGTGATGCCACGGTTGAGCCGCAACGCCGCCGCCGACGACATTCCGGCGGTGCTGGCCGACCTGTCGCTGGCCACCCGGCTCACCATGATCACGCTGATCCCGACGGTGGCGTTCATGACCGTCGGCGGACCGGCGATGGGCAGCGCGCTATTCGCATACGGCCACTTCGGCCAAGTCGACGCCGGCTATCTGGGCGCGGCGATCGCGCTGTCGGCGTTCACCTTGATCCCCTATGCCCTGGTCCTGCTGCAATTGCGGGTGTTCTATGCCCGCGAGCAACCGTGGACACCGATCGTGATCATCATCGTGATCACGTCGGTCAAGATCGCCGGCTCGCTGCTGGCCCCACACGTCACCAGCAACAAAGATCTGGTCGCCGGCTACCTCGGGATGGCCAACGGGCTGGGTTTTGTGGCCGGTGCGGTCGTCGGTCATTTCCTGCTGCGTCGTAACCTGCGCCCCAAGGGCGGTGGGCTGATCGGCCTCGGCGAGGTGCGCACCATCCTGGTCACCATCTCGGCGGCGTTGCTGGCCGGACTGATCGCCCATGTCGCCGACCGGCTGCTGGGGCTGGACGGGTTGACCGCCCACGGCGGCATGGGTTCGCTGCTGCGCCTGCTCGCGCTCGCGATCATCATGGTGCCGATTCTGGTTGCGGTGTTGCTCGGGGCACGAGTGCCCGAAGCGCACGCCGCGCTGGCCGCCATCAGGCGCCGAACTGGACGTGCGCGGGTGCGGCCTCCTCCGAGCTCCGGCCCGGGCCCAAGCGCAGTGTCGTCTGCACGCCCCCCAGTCACGTACCCTGAGCAAAGCAATTTGTCCCTGCCGGGGGAAAATGCGGTCCACCAGCCGATCCGGCCCAGACCCCCGGTAACCAGGGCCGGGATAGCGAAAGGACCGGAGGTGACCGACCGCACTTCGGATAGCGCCTCGCTCAGAGCGGGCGACAACCCGCCAGTCACGCGCGCCGACGACTTCCAGCCCGACATCCCGGACGACCGCGACCGCGGGCCGGGGCCGGCGCCGCGCGACCAGCTGAACGGTGACCTCGCACCCGACCCGCGTGGGCCGATTCCGTTCGACGCTCCGCGCGAACGGGGGCCCGAGGCGACGTCAGACGGTCTGAATCTGGTACCCGGCGCGCGTATCGCCAACGGCCGCTACCGCCTGCTCATTTCGCATGGCGGCATCCCGCCCCTGCACTTCTGGCAGGCGATGGACACCGCACTGGACCGGCAGGTGGCGCTCACCTTCGTCGACCCTGAGGGCGCCCTGCCCGACGAGGTCCTGCAGGAAATCCTGTCCCGCACCCTGCGCCTGAGCCGGATCGACAAACCCGGCATCGCCCGGGTGCTGGACGTCGTCCACACCGCGTCCGGTGGCCTGGTGGTTGCCGAGTGGGTCCGCGGCGGTTCGCTGCAGGAAGTCGCCGACACCTCGCCGTCGCCGGTGGGAGCGATCCGGGCCATGCAGTCGTTGGCCGCGGCCGCCGACGCCGCCCACCGGGCGGGCGTCGCACTGTCGATCGACCACCCCAACCGGGTGCGCGTCAGCATCGACGGCGACGTCGTGCTGGCCTATCCGGCGACCATGCCCGACGCAAACCCGGAGGACGACATCCGCGGGATCGGCGCCTCCCTGTACGCCATGCTGGTCAACCGGTGGCCACTACCAGAGACAGGTGTGCGCAGCGGGTTGCCCCCCGCAGAGCGCGACGCGAACGGTCTGCCCCTCGAACCGACTGTCGTCGACCGTGACATCCCGTTTCAGATTTCCGCGGTGGCGGTCCGCTCAGTCCAGGAGGACGGCGGAATACGAAGCGCCTCAACACTTTTGAATCTTCTCCAACAGGCCACCGCGGTGGCCGACCGCACCGAGGTGCTCGGCCCGATCGCCGAACCGCCGGCACCGGCCGCTCCGCGCCGCGCGGCCGCGCGCGACGGCCAGATTTACTCCCGCCGTCGCCGCAACATATTGATCGGCATCGGTGCGGGCGCCGCCGTCCTGCTGATCGCACTGCTTGTCCTCGCCTCGGTCGTCAGCAGGATCTTCGGCGATGTCGGCAGCGGCCTCAACAGAGACCAGCTCGGCCTCAACAACCCGACGTCGTCGGCGGCGGCCTCGGAGTCCCCCGGCAGTTCGGCGCCGGCGGGCAGCACTGTCAAACCCACCAAGGCGACCGTCTTTTCCCCTGGCGGCGACGCCGATAACCCCGGCGAAGCCGGACAGGCGATCGACGGCAAACCCGGCACCGTCTGGCATACCGACACCTACTCCGACGCGGTTCCGTTCCCCGGCTTCAAGAGCGGTGTGGGCTTGCTGTTGCAGCTGCCCAAGCCGACAACCGTTGGCGCCGTTACCCTCAACGTCTCCAGCACCGGCACCAAGGTGGAGATCCGCGCGTCCAACTCACCCAATCCGTCCCGGCTGGAAGACACCACCGTGCTCACCCCGGCCACCGCGCTCAAGCCAGGTCCCAACACCATCGCGGTCAAGGCGTCGTCGCCGACGTCGAACCTGCTGGTGTGGATCTCCACGCTGGGCACCACCGACGGCAAGAGCGAAGCCGACATCTCCGAAATCACCATCCAAGCCGCCTCCTGACCGCGACCGCCCGGGTGAAGTGCCGGGCGCGCCCCGATTGGTTACCGTCCGGCGGTGGCGTTCTGGGGAACAAACCGGCGGCGATCCAGCGACGCCGATCTGCTGGCCGCACACGTCGCCGGCGACCGCCACGCCTTCGCCGAACTGTTCCGACGCCATCACCGGCAGCTGTACCGGCTTGCGCGGCTCACCAGCCTGTCCCGCGAAGACGCCGACGACGCGTTCCAGGACGCGATGTTGTCCGCGCACCGCGGCGCCGGCTCATTCCGTTATGACGCCGCGGTCAGCACCTGGCTGCACCGCATCGTCCTCAACGCCTGTCTGAATCGGCTACGCCGCGCGAAAGCTCAGCCGAGCGCCCCACTGCTGCATGACTATCCGGTCCCCGATCGGACGGCCCGGGTCGAGACGGCGATCATGGTGCAGCGCGCCCTGATGCGGCTTCCCGTCGAGCAACGAGCCGCAGTGGTCGCCGTTGACATGCAGGGCTATTCGATCGCCGAGACCGCGGGATTGCTCGGAGTGGCGGAAGGCACGATCAAGAGCCGGTGTGCCCGCGCACGGGCTCGCCTGGCGGAACTGCTGGGCTACCTCGACGCCGGCGCAAACGTGTTCGAGGCGACTTAGGGCCGGGGTCACAGCGCCGTCGCCGCCGCGCATGGCGGACACTGGGGCGGATGAGCGCAGCCGAGGACGACGCGGAGCCGCCGCTGACGGTCGACCTGCTGGCCGATCTGCAGGCGGGCCTGCTCGACGACGACACCGCCGCGCACGTCCGCAACCGCGTGCGCGACGATCCGCAGGCAGCGGCGACACTCCAGGCGTTGCAGCAGGTTCGTCGCGACGTCGCACCAGCCGGGGCCGCGCACGCCTCGCGCCCAGCCATCCGGCCGGCCCGGGTCGTCGCCGGCATCGTCGGGCTGTGCGCGGTGGTGGCAGCCGTCGCCGTCGGGACGATGGCGCTGGTCAACGAGTCGCCGTCGGCTCCCAGCGTCGGCCCCACCGCCAATCACATCAGCGTGTCCACTCCCGCCCCGGTGATACCTCTGTCGGACGCAGAGATCCTCGACTTGCTGCGCCGCCCGCCGGATTTCGGCGCGCTGAGCAGTGCATCACAGCGGGCGTCCTGCCTCGCAGGCCTCGGCTATCCGGCGTCCGTTCAGGTGCTGGGCGCACAGCCGGTTGAAATCAACGCCCGCCCCGGCGTCCTCCTGGTGATACCGGGCGACACCCCCGATATGGTGACCGCGTACGCGGTGGCCGTGAACTGCAGTGCCGCCGACACCGGGTTATTGGCCACCACCGCAATTCCGCGCTGAGCTCTGATCGCCTGTGTGGTGCGTCGCCGTCGGGAACAGCAGTGCCTACGCTGGCGTTCGTACGGATTGAGATTAGGTTGATTTCCGAAAGGCCAAGATGACCGCTTTCTCTGCCCCAGACACCATCCACGACGTGATCGTGATCGGCTCAGGTCCGGCCGGGTACACGGCGGCCCTCTATACCGCCCGCGCCCAGCTCAAGCCGCTGGTCTTCGAGGGCACCTCGTTCGGAGGTGCGTTGATGACCACGACAGAGGTGGAGAACTACCCGGGTTTCCGGGACGGCATCACCGGCCCGGAGTTGATGGACCAGATGCGTGAGCAGGCGCTGCGGTTCGGCGCCGACCTGCGCATGGAAGACGTCGAGTCGGTGTCGCTGGACGGACCGGTGAAGTCGGTGGTGACCGCCGAAGGCGAGACGTTCCACGCCCGTGCCGTCATCCTGGCGATGGGCGCCGCCGCACGCTACCTGCAGGTACCGGGCGAGCAGGAATTACTGGGGCGCGGCGTGAGCTCCTGTGCCACCTGTGACGGGTTCTTCTTCCGCGACCAGGACATCGCCGTCATCGGCGGTGGTGACTCCGCGATGGAGGAGGCCACGTTCCTCACCCGATTCGCCCGCAGCGTCACCCTGGTACATCGTCGCGAGGAGTTCCGGGCCTCAAAGATCATGCTCAAGCGGGCGCAGGACAACGACAAGATCACCATCCTCACCAATAAGGCCGTGCTCGGGGTGGACGGGGACACCACGGTGACCGGGCTGCGGTTGCGCGACAACATCACCGGCGAGGAAACCACCCTGCCGGTGACCGGTGTTTTCGTCGCAATCGGCCACGAACCGCGCTCGGCCTTGGTCCGTGATGCAGTCGAGCTTGATCCGGAGGGCTACGTGCTGGTGCAGGGACCCACCACGAGCACATCGCTGGAGGGTGTGTTCGCCGCCGGCGATCTGGTGGACCGCACCTACCGGCAGGCGGTTACCGCTGCGGGCAGCGGGTGCGCCGCCGCCATCGATGCCGAGCGGTGGCTAGCCGAACAGGAAGCGACCGGAGACGCCGACAGTACCGACACTCTGATTGGAGCACAGCAATGAGCGATTCCGACAAGTCCGCCACTATCGAGGTTTCCGACGCTTCCTTCCCCACCGACGTGTTGTCCAGCAATAAGCCTGTGCTGGTTGACTTTTGGGCGACCTGGTGCGGCCCCTGCAAAATGGTGGCTCCGGTGCTGGAGGAGATAGCCGCCGAACGGTCGGACGACCTCACCGTTGCCAAGCTCGACGTGGATGCCAACCCTGAGACGGCACGCGACTTCCAGGTCGTCTCGATCCCCACCCTGATCCTGTTCAAGGATGGTCAACCGGTGAAGCGAATCGTCGGCGCCAAGGGGAAGGCGGCCCTGCTCCGCGAGCTCTCCGACGCGGTTCCAAACCTCGGCTAGGGCCCGCGCTCGTTGCCGAAACGAGTCCCCGATTGGCCTGGGGTTTTCCCGATATCAGCAAGGATCTGCGACAATACCGGTTAACTGCGCTGCATTTAGCAGCGATATCGAATAGTCCCGGAGGACCCTTGGTATGCCAAGTCCGCGCCGCGAAGACGGTGACGCGCTGCGCTGTGGCGACCGTGGAGCCGCTGTTATCGACATCCGTGCGGCGCTCGCCGCCCTGGGAATGCTGGATAACCCCGACGAGGATCTGACCACCGGTCGGCATGTCGCGCTCGAGATGTTCGACGAGGACCTCGACTACGCGGTGCGTGCTTTCCAGCAGCACCGTGGGCTGCTGGTCGACGGAGTCGTCGGTGAGGCCACCTTTCGCGCGTTGAAGGAGGCGTCCTACCGACTCGGTGCGCGCACGCTGTATCACCAATTCGGTGCGCCGCTCTACGGTGACGACGTCGCGACGCTGCAGGCCCGTCTGCAGGATCTCGGTTTCTACACCGGTCTGGTCGACGGACACTTCGGGCTGCAGACCCACAACGCGTTGATGTCCTACCAGCGCGAGTACGGCCTTTCCGCCGACGGCATCTGCGGCCCGGAAACGTTGCGGTCCTTGTACTTTCTGAGCTCGCGGGTCAGTGGTGGTTCACCACACGCGATTCGCGAAGAAGAACTGGTACGTAGCTCGGGACCGAAGCTGTCCGGCAAGCGGATCATCATCGATCCGGGCCGCGGCGGTGGCGACCACGGCCTGATCACCCAAGGCCCGGGCGGCCCCATCAGCGAAGCAGACGTGTTGTGGGACTTGGCGAGTCGGCTCGAAGGACGAATGACAGCCATCGGAATGGAGACGTTCCTGTCCCGACCGACCAACCGCAGCCCGTCCGACGCCGAACGCGCGGCCACAGCCAATTCCGTTGGTGCAGACCTGATGATCAGCCTGCGCTGCGAAACCCAGACCAGCGCGGCGGCGAGCGGCGTGGCCTCCTTCCACTTCGGAAACTCGCACGGTTCGGTGTCCACCATCGGCCGCAACCTCGCCGACTTCATTCAACGAGAAGTTGTGGCCCGCACCGGGTTACGAGACTGCCGTGTCCACGGCCGCACGTGGGATCTGTTGCGCCTGACCAGGATGCCGACCGTTCAGGTCGACGTCGGTTACATCACCAACACCCGCGACCGCGAGATGCTGGTATCGACGCAGACTCGCGACGCCATCGCAGAAGGCATGCTCGCTGCGGTGAAGCGTCTCTACCTGTTGGGCAAAAACGATCGGCCCACCGGCACCTTCACCTTCGCCGAATTGCTCGCTCACGAGTTATCCGTGGAGCGAGCCAGCAGGATCACCGGCTCCTAGCCCTCTCGGGCTTGGCACTCCCCCGCGAAATCCCCTGGCTCCAAGGCCTTTAGCGTGTTGCTCGCCGACGACGCTCCCACCGGCTCCTGCATCTGGGCGACTTCCAGCAGGCGCTCCAACGCCGCCTCGACCTCGGCTTTCCACCCGAGCCCTTTGTCCAGCTCGAGGCGCAGCCGCGGAAAGTACGGGTGCGCTGCCACCACGACGAAACCCGCGTCCAACAAGAAGTCCGCATCGATGACGCAATGCTCGACCGAACAGTCCCCGAGTGCTTCCAATACCGGTTGGACGTCGGCATCCACCGGTTGTTGCAGCTCGGTAGCGGCCGGCGTGCGGCCGAATGCCTCCAGTGCTCGAACGCCGCGCCTGACCAACTCATCAATGACCCGGGCCAGCAAGCTGTGCGGCAGATCGTCATCGGCCTGGCCGCGCTCAATACCCATCGACGTCAACAGCACCGCGTCCGCCGACACCGGTGCGGTGGGAAACCGATGGGCCCTGGGCACCGCTCGCGGCGGGGCGTAGAAGACGTAGCCCAGGCACGGCGGTTCGGCCTGGCTGCGCTCGTCGGGGATCGCGGTCGCAACCTGCCCGCACGAGCCCCACTCCAGCATCACCATCGACAGCCACGCCTCTTTTTCGAACTCCGGGTCGGCGAGGTGCTCATCCTTGCCGAGGGTCGCCGGGTCGACCTCCCAGAAGACGCAGCGGCGCGCATGCTTGGGAAGCTGCTCGAAGGCTTCGAGCCGCAGCGCTGTAATCCGAGCTGACACTAGTCTCCTAGCCTCTGTGCGGTACCGCGGTCAGTAGCACCGTTTGTCCGTGTTCCGCCCCGCGTCTCGCGACGTTGCATGGCAGTGCGATCTGCCCGGCTCCCAAAGATCGGAACGCGAGGCTGATGCGCACCGGCAACCCCTCCAGAATAGGAGAGTCGGTCGCTGTCCGGCCAGTGTTGACCCCGCCACTGCCCCAAGCCACCCAAGCGCTCCCCGACGGCTCCGGCCACACCGGCCGAAGGCGCTCGCGGCGGCTCGGCAATTCGTGAAATATGTTGATGCACACCAGCTCTCCGTCGATTCGCGGTGCCCGGAGCGGGCCTTCGTCGGGCCCGAAAACGGCTCAGTGTCACAGTGACGTAATTACAGAGTATGACCGGTCATGCCCTGTCAGGCCTTCTTTTCGGTCATCAGATCGATGATCCGCTGGAGGTCGTCCACCGAGCCGAACTCCACCACGATCTTGCCTTTACGTTTGCCAAGGGCGACGGTCACCCGGGTGTCGAAAGCATTCGACAGCCGCTCAGCAACGTCCTGCAGACCCGGCATCTGAATCGGCTTGCGGCGCGGCGGCGCGGGCGTTGCCCCGTCGCCACGGTTTGCCAGCGTGACCGCTTCTTCGGTGGCTCGCACCGATAAACCCTCCGCGACGATCCGGCCGGCCAGTTCCTCCTGGGCGTCCGCACCGGCTTCCAGCGACAGCAGCGCGCGAGCGTGTCCGGCCGACAGCACACCCGCGGCCACCCGACGCTGCACGGGGATCGGCAGCTTCAGCAACCGGATCATGTTGGAGATCAGCGGACGCGACCGACCGATGCGTGCCGCCAGTTCGTCGTGGGTGACCCCGAACTCGTCGAGCAGTTGCTGGTA
>JAVROG010000236.1:0-3325 GCA_032162865.1 Mycobacterium sp.
CACCCGCTACCCGCTGGCCGAGGCGGCCACCGCGATTCGGGTCATGGGTGCGGCCGAACACACCGGCAAGCTGATCCTCGACATCCCGCACACCGGCCGCAGCAGTGTGGTCCTGCCCCCCGAGCACGCGCAGGTGTTCCGTAGCGACAGCTCCTACATCATCACCGGCGGTTTAGGCGGTCTCGGTCTGTTCCTGGCCGAAAAGATGGCCACCGCCGGCGCGGGCCGTATCGTGCTCAGCTCCCGGTCCCAGCCCAGCCAGAAAACGCTGGAGACCATCGAGCTGATCCGCGCCATCGGCTCCGAGGTAGTCGTGGAGTGCGGTGACATCGCCGAACCGGGTACCGCAGAAAAGCTGGTGGCCACCGCTACTGCGACCGGTCTACCGCTACGCGGGGTACTGCACGGGGCCGCGGTGATCGAAGACGCCACGTTGCCCAATATCACCGAAGAGCTCATTCAGCGCGACTGGGCACCCAAGGTGCACGGCGCCTGGCATCTGCACGAAGCTGTGCAAAAGTTTGAGGCCGACGAGCCACTGGACTGGTTCTGCTCGTTCTCCTCGGCGGCGGCCCTGGTCGGCTCACCAGGTCAGGGCGCGTACGCCGCGGCCAACAGCTGGCTCGACGCATTCACCCACTGGCGACGTTCTCAGGGGCTACCGGCAACCTCGATCGCCTGGGGCGCCTGGGGCGAGATCGGCCGCGCGACTACCTTCGCCGAGGAATCCGGTGAAGGCGACGCGATCAGCCCGGACGAAGGTGCCTACGCGTTCGAGGCGCTGCTGCGCCACAACCGGGCCTACACCGGGTACGCCCCGGTGATCGGCTCGCCGTGGCTGACCGCCTTCGCCCAGCGCAGCCCCTTCGCCGAGTTATTCAAGTCCACCAAGGGTCAATCCGGCACCAGCAAGCTTCTTGCCAAGCTGATGGAGCTACCCCGCGAGGAGTGGCCTGTCCAATTGCGACGCCTGGTCTCCGAGCAGGTGAGCCTGATTCTGCGGCGCACCGTCGATCCAGACTGGGCGCTGGCGGAGTACGGCCTCGATTCGCTGGGAAACCTCGAGCTGCGCACCCGCATCGAGAGCGAAACCGGACTGCGCCTGCGTTCCGCCGATATCAGCACGGTCCGCGACTTGGCGGAAAACCTGGCCGAAAGACTGGCTCCCACCGGAGACCTTCCGGAGTAAATGCGGGGGTCAGGCGACCTCCCAATTTTCTCACCGCTCACCCTCGGCAAGGTAGGGAAGGGCATTTCGGCCGCGAGGCACTCAGCGCCCCTCGGACAAGCCTCCATACCGGAACTCCAGCGCCATACGCTGGCACTTTGCTGTGGGTTTGGCGCGCCATCAGGGCCCGCCTCACCATGTGATTGCCGTCACCTTCACGGAGTTTTTTTGTACGTTCGCACGATTTTTCTACATGCGTCGAACCGACCGGTTACGCTTCGCTCACGCTTGACTATGACGTCGGCGTCGAAGTGTGGGGGGTCGGTGAGTGCACCGGCGGCTGCGGATCGTGCCAGCGCGGAGCGGATTTCGACGGGAACTTGCCGAAGCGGGCTTGAAGCGCGGGTTAAGGAGATGACGTACGACCGTGGAGAAAACACGCGCCACACCGGTTGCAGTCATTGGTCTGGCGTGCCGGTTGCCGGGCAACATCAATTCCCCTGAACTGCTGTGGCAAGCGTTGCTGCGCGGCGATGACTTTGTCACCGAGGTGCCGCTCGAGCGCTGGGACATCGACGAGTACTACGACCCCGAACCCGGCGTGCCCGGGCGCTCCCACTGCAAGTGGGGTGCGTTCATGGACAACATCGGCGACTTTGATCCCGAGTTCTTCAACATCACGGAAAAAGAAGCGACGGCCATGGATCCCCAGCACCGCCTGCTGCTGGAGACCTCCTGGGAGGCCATGGAACACGCTGGCCTGACACCCCAACAGATGGTCGACTCGGCCACTGGCGTGTTCATCGGCCTCAACCACGGCGACTACCAATTCGTGCAAGCCGAGACGGGCGCTCTGGAAGGTCCGTACGGCAACACCGGCACGAACTCCTGCATGGCCTCCGGGCGGGTCTCCTACGCCATGGGCCTGCGCGGCCCGTCGGTCACCGTCGACACCGCGTGCTCATCCGGTTTGTTTGCTGCACACCTGGCCTTCCGCAGCCTGAACGACGGCGAGAGTGACCTGGCGTTCACCGGCGGAACGTACGCGATGCTGGAACCGCGGCGGTTCGCCTCGGGTTCGGCCAACGGCATGCTGTCGCGCACTGGCCGCTGCCACGCGTTCGACGTCGAAGCCGACGGTTTCGTCTCCGGCGAGGGCGTGGTCGTGCTGCTGCTCAAGCGCCTCGACGACGCGCAACGCGACGGCGATCGGATTCTGGCCGTGATGCGTGGTACCGCCGCCAATCAGGACGGCCACACCGTCAACATCGTGACGCCCTCGCTCGATGCACAAGAGGCGGTGTATCGCACGGCACTGGCCTGGGCGGACGTCGACCCCAACACGGTCGGCATGATCGAAGCGCACGGCACCGGAACGCCCGTTGGTGACCCGGTCGAGTTCGCGAGCCTGGCCGCGGTCTACGGCGGCGACGGCCCCTGTGCCATCGGATCGGTGAAGACCAACTTCGGCCACACTCAGTCGACGGCCGGCGCACTCGGGCTGATGAAGGCGGTGCTGGCCGTCGAGCACGGGCTGGTTCCGCAGAATCTGCACTTCAACGCCATGCCCGACAAGATTGCCGAGATTGGCAGCAATCTTTTTGTGCCGCAAGAGGTTACGCAGTGGCCTAAAGACGATTCGGCGGCGCCGAGGCGGGCGGCGGTTTCGTCGTACGGCATGTCAGGCACCAACGTGCACGCCATCGTGGAACAAGCACCGGCAAAAGCACCCGCACCAGCGCTCGACACCTCAACGGCCGCTAACGGTGCCACCGGACTGGACGGCACCCTGATCTTCCCGTTCTCGGCCAGCTCCGAGGAGGCGCTCCGCAAGACCGCCGGCCAGCTCGCTGACTGGGTCGAGGCACACGGGTCCGACCTGGACATCTCAGACCTGGCCTACACCCTGTCCCGCCGCCGTGGACACCGGCCCGTGCGGACCACCGTGCTTGCCGCCACCGCCACCGAGCTGCGCGATGCGTTGCGTGAGGTCGCCGACTCGGAGGCTCCCTACCCGCCCGCGGTGGGCACGGATGACCGGGGGCCGGTGTGGGTGTTTTCCGGGCAGGGTTCGCAGTGGGCGGAGATGGGCAAGGATCTGCTGGCGACCGAGCCGGTGTTCGCCGCCAAGATCGCCGAGATCGAGCCGTTGATCGC
>JAVROG010000237.1:0-5445 GCA_032162865.1 Mycobacterium sp.
CGTCCGGCCCAGTGGCGCGTCGTCTCGGTGCATGGTGGCGGTGTGAACGGCGTCGGCGAACGCGGTCGTGGTCACGGGTGGTCACTCATCCTTCGGAATCGGCTGATTTTCTGGCCAGCGCGAGGAATTCGCGCTGCTGGTCGGCGCTGTCGCGCAGGGAGCCGTAGAACGCCAGGGTCGTGGGCGGGCCGGCCATGGGAATTCCTCCGCCGGCCGTCACACAGGCGCGGGCACCCTCGACCAGCACACCCACCCCGCGTGGGGCGAGCTGGTGGTGCAGCCACAGGCCGATCCTGGTCGTCATCTGCTGCTGAATCTGAATTCCGCCCGAGCAAGCTTCGACTATCCGGGTGAGTTCGGCCTGGCTCAACTGGTTTTCGCCGGGAACGTAGCCGATGTGCACGGTGCCGTCATACGGCAGCAGGTGGTCTTCGCACAGCGCATGGAACGGAATCGCCGGCGCCAGCACGAGTTCGGCTTCCCGGCGCGCCGGGGCGGCGCTGGGAAGACCGATGGGGAATTGCAGCAAATTGTCATCACGCACGAGTGTTAGAGGCACCGCCATAGCCTCCGGGTGAGTCCTTGATGGAACCTAAAAGGATTCTTGGAGGATTCTTGGCGGTTTCTTGGGGCCGGCATCTCAAGAAATCGCAGAGCTTTCGGGAAGGGCGCCGTCCGAACCTGCTCGCATGAGCATCATCGAGTTCGGTTCGCGAAAGATCGTCCGGAGCGCTGCGGCGGCGGTCGCAGCCCTCGGCGCGGCGTTGGCGATGGCGTCACTGTTCGGGGCCGCAGCACATGCCGCCGCCCCGCATCAGGACCCGCACCCGAGCGCGACGTACGGCAACCCGGCGGCGGCTGCGCCGTATTGGCGCCAGCAGTCCTTTGACGACTGCGCCCTGATGGCCGCCGCAGACGTGATCGGCGAGCTGACCCGACGCCAGCCGGCCGAGCAGGAGATCATCGCGGTAGCGCAGCGGCTGGGCAGCCGGGCACACGCGGGACCGATCTACAGCGCGGGATATGGCACCGACCCCGGGGACATCCCGGCGCTGTTGGCCCAGTACGGCATCTACGGTGTCGCCACCAGTCAGGACGACGCCGCTACCACCGGCCTCGACTCCGGCATGGAGGCGCTCCAGCGCTACCTGGCCGGCGGCCACAAGGTCATCGCCGGGGTGAACGCCGAGCTCATCTGGGGCCTGCCGGTCCAGACCAAGGACAACCGCGGTAATCCCATGAGCGACCACGCCGTCGTCGTCACCGGAATCGACCTGGCCACCGGCAAGGTTCACCTCAACGACAGCGCCAACCCGAACGGGGCGGACGAGACGGTGTCGATCGAGCTCTTCACGTCGGCCTGGGCCACCGGCCACGACCAGCTGGTAGTGACGCGGGAAACCCGCTAGGCCGGGTTAGACCCAGTACGGCACCCGCGCCCGGTATTGCCGCATCGCGAATGCCGCCATGATCCAACCGACAACCGTCAGCACCAGCACCACCGCCCAGTGCCGCAACTCCTGGTGGGCGCCCAGCAGCGGCGCCCGCACGATGTCGAGGTAGTGCAGCAGCGGGTTGAGTTCGACGATGCTCGACCATCTTCCCGCGCCCTGCTGCCGCAGCGTTTCGTCGTTCCAGATGATCGGCGTCATGAAGAACAGCAGCTGTACGACGGAAAACAGCAGTGGGCCGATGTCGCGGTAGCGGGTCGCCAGGATGCCGAAACACAGTGACACCCACACACAGTTGAGCACGATCAGCGCTAGCGCCGGGAAGACCGAGAGGTCCGCCCAAGACCACGGCTTGGGGAAGACGATCGCCACGACGAGATAGATCACGATGTTGTGGGCGAACAGAATCATCTGCCGCCACACCAGTCGGTACACGTGCACGCTCAACGGTGTCGGCAGTTGTTTGATCAGGCCCTCGTTGGCGACGAAGACGTCGGCGCCCTCCAGGATCGAGGCATTGATCAGATTCCAGATGATCAGCCCCAGCGT
Source organism: Mycobacterium sp. (assembly GCA_032162865.1). Lineage (GTDB taxonomy): Bacteria > Actinomycetota > Actinomycetes > Mycobacteriales > Mycobacteriaceae > Mycobacterium. The sequence goes on from JAVROG010000237.1 coordinate 2,001, forward strand.
GACGTAGGGCAGATGCACCGACAGGTCGAGGTGGAAAAGTTTGGAATAGAGTCCGCCCATCGCCACGGCGGTGGTTCCGGTCGCGATGGTGATCCAGAACGGGCCCAACACCGACCGGCGGTACCGCTGCTTGATGTCCTGCCAACCCAGGTGCAACCACAATTCCCTGCGCCGGAAGCCGGCGGCCAGATCGCCGCGTGCGCGGGCAAACGTCTTGGACTGGGCCGCTGCATCAACGAACGTCATGTCGAACCTCCGGGCCGTGCGAACCTTTCCTGGCGCCCCTGCCGGCGTAGCCGGAACCAATCCAGCAGGCCCTTGGGGTCGCGCCGGGTCACCAGGAAGAACCAGCCGAACCGGACCCACTCCTGGGGCAGCAACTTACGCATGCCCGGCTGCGACAACACGTAGCCACGGTTCCGGTAGGTGAAGAACCGCTTAGTGGAATCGTCGGGGTACTGAGTATGCATGCGGCCGCCGAGGATTGGCTTGAACTCGGCGGAACCGCACGGATGCAGGTAGACCGCGTCCAGGCAGGTGCCGAACGGCAGGCCGGAGCGAACCAGTCGACGATGCATCTCCACCTCGTCGCCGCGGATGAACAACCGTAGGTCAGGGACACCGATCGCCTCCAGCGTGGATGCCCGGAACAGGGCGCCGTTGAACAGCGACGCGATCCCGGGTAAAAGGTCCTGTCCTGGCCCCCCATCAGGACCAGTGCGCAATTCGCTTACCCGCCTGCGCCACACCAGGCCGCGACGCAATGGAAACGCCAACAGTTCCGGGTCGTCGATGTTGCACACCATCGGTGACACCTCGGCCAGGCCGTGCTTGGCGGCGCACGACATCAGGGTGTCCAGCACGTCGGCGCCGTGTGCGTGTCCGTCGTCGTCGGCCAGCCAGATCCAGTCGGCGCCGTGTGCCAGCGCGAGCAGCATCCCGAGCGCGAATCCTCCTGCACCGCCCAGGTTTCGGCGTGAATTTAGGTAAATCGACGGAATCTCCTGTGCGGCAACCAGATCGTGCACCCGGCTGTCGCCGGAATCGTCGTTGTCGATGACGATCAGCTTGTCCGGTGCCCGCTTCTGGTTGGACAGGATTTCGAGCGAGCGCGCGAGTTCCTCGGGACGCCGGTGGGTGACCACCACGGCGAAAACGGCGTCACTCAACGTGACTCATCGGAGGAAGTTTTTTGTGCCAACGGTTGATTGGTCTCGGCAAGGACTTCCCGTACGTGCCGGGCCGCGTCATCGCCCTCGTAGGCGCGCACCACCTCTTCGATGCCACCGGTCTGTTTGATGACGCCGTGGTCGATCCACATCGCGGTCTTGCACAACCGGGCCAGGAACTCGTTGGAATGGCTGGCGAATACCAAGATTCCGGAGCGCTCCACCAAGCTCTGCAATCGGGTCTGGGCCTTCTTCAGGAAGTCGGCGTCTACGGCGCCGATGCCTTCGTCGAGCAGCAGGATCTCGGGGTCGATGCTGGTGACCACGCCCATTGCCAGCCGGACCCGCATGCCGGTGGAATAGGTGCGCAGCGGCATCGACAGGTATTCGCCCAACTCGGTGAACTCGGCTATCTCGTCGACCTTGGCCAGCATCTGCTTGCGGGTCTGCCCGAGGAACAGACCGCGGATGACGATGTTCTCGTAGCCGGAGATCTCGGGGTCCATGCCGACCCCCAGATCGAAGACCGGCGCCACCCGTCCGGTGACTTTCGCCCACCCGCGAGTCGGTTCGTAAATGCCCGAAAGTAGCCGCAGCAGAGTCGATTTGCCTGCCCCGTTATGGCCGACCAGGCCGACGCGGTCACCGAGGTTCAGCGACATGGTGATGTCCCGCAGTGCCTCGATGACAATTACGTTGGAATTGTTGCGCCCGATCGTGCCGCCCGCCTTGCCGAGCACAGCCTTCTTCAACGAACGGGACTTGGCGTCGAAGATGGGAAATTCCACCCACGCGTCGCGCGTCTCGATGTGCGGACCAGGCGTCACGGTTACAGGTACTGCCCCGTGCCGTGACCGCCGGCCTGACCTGGTTTGCCCAATCCCGGCGGCAAGGCGCCCTGACGCATCTGCTCGAGCTGCGCCCGGGCGGCCATCTGCTGAGCGAACAGCGCGGTCTGAATTCCGTGGAAAAGCCCCTCCAGCCAGCCGACCAATTGGGCCTGGGCGATGCGCAACTCGGCGTCCGAGGGCACCGAGTCCTGATTGAACGGCAGCGTCAGCCGCTCCAGCTCCTCGCGCAGTTCCGGCGCCAGGCCCTCTTCGAGCTCGCGGATGCTCTTGGCGTGGATGTCGCGCAGCCGGTTGCGGCTCGCGTCGTCGAGCGGTGCGGCGCGCACCTCTTCGAGCAGCTGCTTGATCATGGTGCCGACGCGCATGACCTTGGCGGGCTGTTCGACGAGGTCGGTCAGTAAGCGGTCGTCGGAGTCGTCGGCATCATCGGACTGCCGGACCGCCATCAAATGCGGATCGACGCCGCCAATGACCTCGATACCGTCATCGATATCTCGGTCTCCGTTCCCGGTACTCAACCCAACCACCGTCCTCGTGTGTGCTGCTATGGATGTACCGGCGTGTCCCCGTGCCACTCGTAAATCTGGGCGCCGCCGTTGTCGTAGATCATTGTCCAGTAGGGCGACTTGTCCAGAAAATATAGTCCTTCGGGAACCTTGAACCCTCGGATCGTCGGGCCGCTGGCCAACACGTAACGGATGTTGAGCGCTTTGATCGCCTCCGGAACCCGCGGATCGGTGTCACCCTTTTTGGCGAACGCCCAGAAGTTGTAGCGGTGGTAGCCCGGTCCCATCTGCACGGGGTAGTCGTAATGGGTCCACAGCGGGTGTAGGCCCGCCACCGCGTACATCCAGGCGGTGCCGTCGACGTTCGAGTCGCCGATCAGGGTGTTACGCGCGCCGGGCAGTTTCGCCAGGTAAGCCATCGCGTCCAGGTCCCGCTGGTCGACCATTATCGAGTCGTACTTGTCGCCGAACAGAAACCGATGCCGCGGGAAGTAGTGCCCCGCAAGGCCCACGCTGATCCCGGCCAGCAGCACCGCGGTGGCTGTCGCCCAGAAGCGCGTGGTCATGGGTCTGCGTTGTTGGGTGCGGCGCTTCACCAGCGCGACCAGCCCAGCAACCAACGAGACCAGCGCAACGGCCGCCATCAGGTTGAACAACGGGGTCGTGGCCGCGGCGATGCGGCGCGGGTCCTTGTAGAAAAACTCGCCGAATGCTCCGGCGACCGCACCGAACGGACCCCCCAGTGGAGTGCCGGCATCGACGTTGATCACGATGAACAGCAGCCACACCGCGAGCGGCCACCACACCTTTTTGACCAGCATGATGAACCCGCCGACGGCGGCCAGCGCCATCAATGCCCACTGGTACGGGAAGTCGTTGAGATGCCGGGAGTGCTGGAACACCGCGTCGAACACGCCGT
>JAVROG010000238.1:0-14595 GCA_032162865.1 Mycobacterium sp.
CGGGGATGTCTTCGGGCAGGCCGTTGGTGAGCACGCCGACGTTGTTCATCACGACGTCGACACGGCCGAACTTCTCGATCGTCCAGTCGCGCAACACTTCGAATGCGTCCGGCGCAGCGACGTCGGCAGGGTAGGCGACGGCCACACTGCCGTGACGGGTGATGTCGGCGGCGACCTCCGCGCTGGCGTTCAGATCGACCGCAACGACGGACGCACCGCGCCGAGACAGCGCGTGGGCAGTGGACAGTCCTATGCCGCTGGCGGCGCCGGTGATGACCGCGACCTTGTCTTGCAGTGTGCGCATCAGAATCTACTTTGCGACCAGCACCTCGCCCTCTAGGCCATCAGGGTCGCGGAAAAACAGGCTGCGGACTGTGCCGAAATCGTTGACGTCGCCGTCACTGGCGCCGCGCTCCATCAGCCTGCCCCGAATCGTTTCGAAGCTTTCCTCCGATGCCGCTTCGAGCCCGAAATGGTCGAGCCGTCCGCGTCCCCACATGGGTGTCTGACGGTTGGGTTCGGGGTTGCCTTCGATAGCCACCACATTGAGCTCCGTGTGCGGCCCGATGCGGATCATAGTCATGGTTTCGTCGCCCTTCTCACCGTGCGGCCGCGTCGGCCCCACCTCCGCCTCGAAGACTTCGGCATAGAACTGGCGCAGCCGGTCGATGTTTTGGGAAATCAGCGCAATGTGGTTGATCCCGTTCAGCAACACTGCAGTGCTCCTTAGGTTTTCGACGGGGAGTCGGCGCGCCGGAGGAGCCGCACCGGGAACATGAGGACCAGCACGACGGTCCCGACCACGGATCCGACCACCGCCGAGATCCCGGTGTTGACCAACCACGCCAGCACACCGCCGACCGACTCGACGAGGCGGTGGACCCCAACTTCGGCGTGATGCACCACGCCGTACGGGGCGTGCCAGCCCAGTTGGTCGGCGCCCACCAGGAGAATGTGGCCGCCCACCCAGAGCATCGCCACCGTCCCGACCGCCGAGAGCAGTGTCAGCAGTTTGGGCATCCCGGCGACCAAGCCCCGCCCGACTGTTCTGGCCGATCGGGATCCGGTTCTGGTGAGGTGCAAGCCGACGTCATCCATCTTGACGATGCCCGCGACGACGCCGTAAACCGCGACAGTTATTACCAGCGCGACGATTACGAGGATGACCAGCCGCGGTACAAACCCCAGACTGGCGACCTCGTTGAGTGCAATCACCATGATCTCGGCGGACAAGATGAAGTCGGTCCGGATCGCCCCGGACACCATGTGATGCTCGCTCTCCGGCTCTGCGGCCGCTGTGTCGTGACCGCGCAGACTGCTCCAAACCTTCTCGGCGCCTTCGTAACACAGATAGGTCGCACCGAGCATCAGGATCGGGCTCAACAGCCACGGCGCGAACTGACTGAGCAGCATCGCGCCGGGCAGGATAAAGAAGAGCTTGTTTCGTAGGGAACCCAACGCAATGCGCCTGATTATGGGCAACTCACGCTCGGCGACGATCCCCTCCACGTACTGGGGCGTCACCGCCGTGTCGTCGATGACCACTCCGGCGGCCTTCGCCGTCGCGCGTCCGGCGGCGCCGCCGATGTCGTCAAGAGAGGCCGCAGCCAGCTTCGCGAACATCGCGACGTCATCCAGCAGACCGAACAGACCCGCACTCATCGCGTCTGCCCCATGGCGCTGGACATTACCCGCGTGCGCGCGCAGGGGTGCATCAGGCAGGTCGGGTGCCGACCTCCAGCGCGGCGAGCTCCGTCGTTCCCTCGAAAATCGTGCGACCCCATTCGCGAATCGTGCAACTGAGCGAGCCGGCCAGGTATTCGTAGTCGGTATCGATGTTGCGGCGTTCGGCCGGCAGCGGTACGGGCAGCACATGCGGTCCATCCGGGGTGCCCTTGCCGTCCAGCACCACGTGATAGCGCGGGGTACGCGCGTCAATGTGCCATTCCCGCACATCGCAGGTGCTCGAGACCAACGCGGGCGGCGTGATTCGCAGCACCCGACCACCCAGTCGCACAACGACTCCGGTGACGTCACGTTGCAGCGGTCCCAGCTCGAGGAGCCCTCCGGAGAATGCCACCGACACATCGGCGTCACCGAAGTCGTGGGCCTGACCCCACCACCAGCGCAGCGGAAATCCTGCGCCCCAGTTGCGTTCGCAGTACAGCGTGGCATCGGTGAAGGTCCAGCGCTGACCCGCATGCGTCACGGTGCCCGACGCCTTGCCGCCCAACCGATACGGGTGCCAGTACTGATTCAGAAACGGCACGGACGAGAACACTCCCCCGCCACCGAAAGCTTTCGGCCACTCATAAGAATCCCGGAAGGTCAGATCGACTTCAATTCTGCGCCGATCCGCTGCGCCCGGCTCCGCCGCGCTTGCGATCGACGGGGTGTCACCGAGAACCATCCTGAGCCGTTCCCGGCCCGCGTCGATCAGGTCACCCCCGGAGTCGGCTTGTACCGAGAACCGCGTTCGGTCGGCGCGGACGCCGTCGATCGCGGCGGAACGCACTATCCCGCCGGGATGCAACGCGATCGCGGCGGTCGACCAATTCCCCTCTGGATGCCGGTTTTCGCTGCACAACGCGACCACGACCCGCCCTTGCGCGGGGTCGGTCAGTCGCCAGAACCACCCTTCCATCTCCGTCCCGTGCGACGGCAGCGGATCCCCGAACGGCACGTCGGCCCCGGACCGACGATAGATCGAGACAAGGCGCTGGCCGGTTTGTGCAACAGATCCGACGACATCCACAGCACTTTGGTACCCGTCCGGGCACCCCTTGAACCTGCGCCCGCAATGACGAGGTGCCGCCTCAGTCCGTGATCTGGTCGAACTCGACCGCCAATTGCAGCGGTCCCCAGAAGATCTGGTTCACACGATAGGGGGGCGAATCCTCAACGAGACGCGGGTTCTGGACTCGCCGCAGGAAAGTCTCCACCACGAGGTTCACCTCGAGGCGCGCCAACGGGCCACCGATGCAGCTGTGCACGCCGCGACCCCAGCCCACGTGTTCGTTGTCCGGGCGTTGGATATCAAGCCAGGCCCCACCGCTACATCCGAATTACCGTGGAACTGCACTGACGGTACGCCGCGCGTAAGTCGAAATCGACAAATCAAGTCGCGCGGTTCGAATCACCCCTGTGTCGGGAAATGACAAAACTATGTCGGGAAGTGTCAAGACCCGCGATGGCACCGTCGGCGATTCTGTTTCTGCGCCGAACAAATTTTGCGCGACTCGCTTCATCAAAATTAACCAATCCGCCTGCGAAGAAAGCTGAGTACACCATGTTCTCGATCGCCATAGTCCTCTTCATCATCTTGTTCCCGGTCCTCATTCCAGCAGGCGTGAGCACAGCCGGCGCGATCACCGACGCCCGCCAGCGGAGGCGTGAGCGGATCCGCTACGCGTTGGGTAACGGTGCCAGATCTGTTGTAAAACAATCAATCTAGCGTCCAGCTTCCGCGCTATGCGAGCCCCGCATCGACCAGCAGACGTGACAGCCCGAGTTTGGTACATAGCGCGGCTACCGGAGCCAGTTCGTCTCGGGCGGCAGCTGGCCGGCCGGTGGTGGTGAGCGTCTCGATGCGGAGCAGTTGCGCCTGCAGCGCCGCCAGTGGTCTGCCTTCGCCATCGATTGCGCTGACGAGATCGGCGGCCCGTCGGCATGCTTGCTCGTGGTCGTCCGCAGAATCGCTCGCGGATAACAGCCGAACCGCGGAGTCCTCGTCGAGTTCGGCTGTCATCGTGGCGATTCCACTGTCACGGGGAATTGCGCGGGGCAATTGCAAACCGGCCGCCACCGCCTGAGGTAGCTCGATGCCCAGCCGGATGTGCTCATTGTTGATCCGGGCAGCGAGGCGGGGCAGTCGCAGGTGGATCGCGGCCTTCGCGCCGGCGGCAAGACGATCAGCCGCAGACCCATGCTCGCCCTGCGCCGCCTTGATCCGCGCACCAATGACGTAGCTGGCGACCAAATAGTCCACGAGGCCGCCGTCGGTTCCGAGTAGATCGCTCTCATCCAGCAGCCGCGCGGCCTCAGCCAAATCGTCAGTCTCGTAGAGCAATTCACCGAGAAACGCACCAGCGAGCCGGGCCGCGTGCGAGTGGGGTCCGACTCCCTTGGCGATCTCCAACGCCTCTCGGAAGCTCGCCAGTGCCGCAGGAATGTCCAGCTGATACCTGGCCGCCATGCCGCTGAGGCAGCGCCCGTAAACGGTACCAAACGGTCCCATCATCTCCTGATAGGGCGCGGCCCAGTCAAGCAACCGGTGCGCGCCGACGAAGTCGAATCGGCAGATCGCGGCGAACGCCGCGGCGCTTCCGGCGGACCCAGGCACGCGCGGATGCAGGGTGTCAGGCCTCGATATTGCCTCGGACACGAGGTCGTCTACGCGATCGACCCGGTCGGCATAGCTTTCGGCGACTGCTCGTACCACGTCCGCCTCGGCTCGCAGATCCTTTTGTGCCGCAACGGAAAGGTCCGCCTGGCCCAGCGCCGCCTCGAAGCGGTTCAGTGCGCCGGCAGGAAGCGTCGAACGCTGCAACAGGATATTCGCCCAGGCTATGTCGAGTTGGAGCCTGGCGCGCGAAACTACCAATTGCGGCGGCAACTTCTTCACGATTCCGAGCAGCATCGTCATCTTTGATTGCTCGACCAGCCTTGTCCCATCCCGTTCGACAAGCTCAACCGCGCGGGCGGGATCGCCCGCAGCCAGTGCATGGTCGACAGCCTCGTTGAGGTAGCCGTTTTCGGCGAACCACGCCGATGCGGTGCGGTGGAGTTGCTCGACCCGACCGGGCCCGTCGCGTTCGAGGCGACGGCGCAGAAATTCGGCGAACATCTGGTGAAAGCGAAACCAGTTCGGATCCTCGTTGATCCGCTGCAGAAACAGGCCGCGCTGTTGGACCTCTTCGAGCATCGCTTGCCCGTTAGTCGCCCCCGCCAGCACGGATGCCAGCCCGCCGCAGGTCCGCTCGGTGACCGAGGTTACCGAAAGGAACTCGCGCAGATCTGGTTCGAGGGTATCCAGCACATTTTCGGCCAGAAACTCGCGGATCACGTCGCTGGCACCGGACAGTCGGCTCACCAGGCTGCTCGCATCGCCACCGCCGCGGAGCGACAATGCGGCCAACTGCAGCGCTGCGGCCCACCCGTCGGTCGATGTTGTCAATGCCTCCACGTCGCCTCGTGACAGCTGTAGGCCACCAACGTCGGTAAGCAACGAGGTCGCCTCGCTGATGTCGAAACGCAAAGCAGTGGAATCGATCTCGATCAGTTCGTCACGAATCCGCAACCTGCCCAACGGTAATCTGTCGCGCGACCAGCTGGTCACTATGACTTGCAGGTGGTGGCATCCGTTGTCCAGTAGGAACCCGAGGGAGGCGCTGGCTTGGCTGTCTGACACTCGATGCCAGTCGTCGATCACTACTGCGATCCGGTCATCCTTTTCGTGGATTTCGTCGATGAGCGACGTCAGCACGTAGCGGCTGGCGTCATCGCCGTGGTCTTCCAGTACCTGCCCCAGTGACTCGGCGAGCGCAGGACGAACCCGTCGGATCGATTCCAGTAGATGCGCCAGGAACCACACCTCGTTGTTGTCGTCGTCGTCGACAGTGAGCCATGCGACCGCGACACCCTCGTTCGAGAGTTCCTCACGCCACTGCGCTGCCAGCGTGCTCTTGCCGAACCCCGAGGGCGCGTGGATCAGGATCAGCCGCCGCCGTCCGCCCGCGCGAAGGACGTCGGTGAGTCGGTTGCGGGCAACCAGCGCCCTGGCGGGGACCGGAGGCCGGTACTTCGTCGCGGGTGTCGGGGGCGTGGTGTTGCCTCCGGTATCCCGACGAACCGAGCGCACCACGGGCGACCTTCGGCGGTCCACGCCCAGCTCGACCGGACGTGGCATCTCATCGACGGTAACGCCGTTGCGGCGCTGAACTTCACGAAGCTCGTCGCCGAATTCTGCCGCACTTGCCGGACGATGCGCGGGGTCCCGAGCCATGGCCCGTTCGATGATTTCGGCCACGTCGGCCGGCAGTCCCTGCGTCCGCAGGTCCGGGATGGGCTGCGAGGTCACCCGCAGAAACTGAGCGATGACCTGCTCGCCGCTACGGCGCTCGAACGCGGCATGGCCGGTAAGCACACAGAACAATGTCGCACCCAGCGAATACACGTCCGATGCCGGTGTCGGCGATGCGCCCTCGAGCACTTCAGGCGCAGTGAAAGCCGGCGAACCGGTAATCACCCCTGTCGCCGTCTCAAAACCGCCGGCGATTCGGGCGATTCCGAAGTCGGTCAGCTGCGGTTCCCCATAGTCGGTCAGCAGGATGTTCCCGGGCTTCACGTCACGATGCAGTGTGCCAGCGCGATGCGCAGCTTCCAGCGCCCCCGCGAGCTTCACGCCGATACTGAGCGTCTCGCACCAGTCGAGGGGGCCGTGCCGGCGGATCACTACGTCCAGCGAATCCTTCGCGTGGTACGGCATCACGATGAATGGCCGGCCACTGGCCAACACGCCCACCTGCAAAACGTTCATGATGTGTGGGTGTCCGGAAAGGCGGCCCATGGCGCGCTGCTCGCGCAGGAAGCGGTCGAGATTGTCCGGGTCAATGTCGGTGATCGATACCTTCACGGCAACGTCGCGGTCCAGCATCGGCTGGGCGCACCGATAAACGACCCCGAATCCGCCGTGCCCGATCTCCTCAACGTCGCCGAATCCCGCCTGACGTAGTTCCGCGGGAATGTCAGGGACCAGGTCCCGCCGCGTCGCGAGCGGATCTACGTCGGCCATCGACGGTCACTATCCTCGGCCAGGAGGCTTTTCACCACCAGTTTCATCGACTGTAGTCGCACGCTACCCGTGGGCCGACGACTTGGACACCGGTAGATCGGCCCGGTACTCGCGAGGCGTCTTGCCGAACCAACGTCGACACGAGCGGTTGAGCGCGCTTTGTTCGGCGTAACCGAGCAGACCGGCGATCTGACTTAGGGGCAACCCAGGTTCGGCGAGGTATCTCGCCGCCAGGGCTCGCCGTTGCTGGTCTATCAGGTCCTGACATCGCACACCCTCCGTGACCAAGCGTCGTTGCAGCGCCCGAGGATGCAGCGCAAGCTGATTTGCGATCACGTCGACGCTGCATTGGCCGGTGGGTAGCAGCCGACGCGTCAGCTCCGTCACGCGCTCAGACAGCAACGTGTTGGGCGGAAGGTAGTTGGACTCGAGGTATTTCGCCGCAAGCCGTCTGGTCTCTGGATCCGCGCTTTCAATTCGTCTGTCGGCCACGCGCCGGGACATCTCGAATCCGCACCACTTCTGTTGGAAACGCACCGGGCAACCCAGCACCTCGCGGTACGCCGCAACCGGGCCCTGTCGGTTGTGCATGAAGAAGATCGCGCTGGGCCGCGCCTCCGGACCGCCCAGTAGGCGAACGATGCGGACCACGATTGCCATGCTGAGCTCGTAGCCCTGGACCACCTCGTCAAGGCCCGGTTCGGTCACCTCGTAGTTGAACGTGAGGTCGGTCTTCGTAGAGCGCGGCGCAAGTGTGAGCTTTAAAGCCGGTGAATGGATGTAGAGATAGCGCCCGATCATCTCTAACCCGCTGAGCAAGGTCTGTGCATTCCGCGCGATTACCGCGATGGGCCCGAGGATGTCCAGACCCTGCCAGCGTGAAAGGCGAAGTCCGAAGTCAGGACAACGTAGATCCTCGGCGCTGGCCTCCAGCAGGCGAACGTAGGCATCGATCGAGATGAACGCGTCCTCCTGGCTTTCGATACCCGGTGGGATCCGGAAGCGCTTCAGGAGGGACTCCGGATCCCCGCCGAGCTCAACCACGAGCTCGCCATATCCCCACAGGGTCGTGGCCTGGATCAGACTGCCCATTCGACAAACCTTTCTGGCGTCGGGAAATGGTAAAAGTATGTCGGAAATTGTCAAGACTTGCCACCGTGGCCTCGCCCAATCTGGTTCTACAACGTTCAAAGCAGATATCCGGCCAGGATGCGCCTCGGCGCCGACAAGTCACATCATCCAGAGGAGTTCCAGCATGACGGTCGACCGCGACGCCCTCTTCATCTGTGGTGGCTGGGTGGCGCCGTCGACCTCAATGCGCATCACGGTGCTAAACGCGGCGACCGAGGAGGTCCTCGGCAGGGTTCCGCTAGCCGATGTGGCGGATGTGGATCGGGCCGTGGCGGCCGCGCGAAACGCTGTCGAGAACTCCGAATGGTCACAAGCATCCCCGGCGGATCGGGCCGCCGCAATGACTCGGTTCGCGGACGAATTGCAAAGCCGCTCCAGCGAACTGGCGCAAACGGTAAGCCAGGAAAATGGGATGCCGATCGGGCTGAGCGAGGCGTTCGAGGGCGGTTTCGCCATCGGCTTGCTCCGGTACTACGCGGACCTGGCGGCGAAAATGTCGGTCGAAGACGTGCGGCCATCGCAGATGGGATTGGAAACCGTGGTCCGGCGATCGGCGGTGGGTGTCGTCGCCGCGATCGTGCCGTGGAATTACCCGGTGGTGCTCGCGATGAGCAAGATCGCTCCGGCGCTGGCGGCGGGGTGCTCCGTGGTCGTGAAACCGTCACCGCCGGCGACGGTGTTGGACTGGTTCGTCCTGGCCGAAGCCGTTGAGGCAGCAGGAATTCCACCTGGCGTGATCAACTGGGTTCCGGGTGGAGCCGATGTCGGAGAGTATCTGGTCGCCCACCCGGGAGTGGACAAAGTCGCCTTTACTGGGTCGACCGCAGCAGGGCGTTCTATTGCTGCAGCCTGTGCAGGACTGCTGCGTCCGGTGACGCTGGAACTCGGCGGCAAGTCCGCGGCGATACTGATCGACGACGTCGACATGGACGCAATCATGCCCAACCTGCAGTTCATCACCTTCATGAACAACGGACAGACCTGTGTGGCGTGCAGCCGAATCCTGGCGCCCGCAGGGCGTTACGACGAGGTGGTTGAAGCGCTGGCGACTCGAGTCGCCATGCTGCGGGTCGGTGATCCCCTGGATCCGAACACCGAGATCGGGCCCATGGCGACCGCCGCCCATCGGGATCGTGTCGAGCGTTACATCGAAAAAGGCAGGGGTGAAGCACGATTGGTTGCCGGTGGTGGTCGGCCGAAAGGCATCGACAAAGGCTGGTTCGTCGAACCGACGGTATTCGCCTACATGACCAACGACGCAACCATCGCACAGGAGGAGATCTTCGGTCCCGTGCTCTCGGTGATCCCCTACGAGGACGAGGCCGACGCCGTGCGAATCGCCAACGACTCCGCGTATGGGCTGGGCGGCACGGTGTTCAGTGCAGACACCGAGCGCGCGAAGCACATTGCGCGCCAAGTACACACCGGCACCATCGGCATCAACGGATACCCGGTAGCCGTCGGTTCGCCGTTCGGCGGAGTGAAGGACAGCGGACTCGGCCGCGAGTTCGGCCCAGAGGCGCTCGACGGCTATCTGAACCTCAAGTCGATGTACATCGCCGGCTGACGACCAATGGACCAAACCGAAGAGAGGCAAACGGTGGACAGCTTCGACTACATCGTGGTGGGCGCCGGATCCGGCGGGGCCGTACTGGCGAGCCGGCTGTCGGAAGATCCTGACGTACGTGTGCTACTGGTGGAAGCCGGCGGCTCGCACGTGAACCCTGCGGTGCAAACTCCTGCCGCATTCCCTCAGCTCTTCAAATCGCCGCTGGATTGGGAGTATTACACCGAGCCGGAACCACATCTTGGCGGTCGTAGGGTTTACCAGCCGCGTGCCAAGATGGTCGGCGGTTGCAGCTCGATGAATGCCATGGTCTATATCCGCGGAAGCCGCCATGACTTCGATCAATGGGCGCGCGACGGTGCTACCGGTTGGTCCTACGACGACGTGTTGCCGTTGTTCAAGCGTTCGGAGCACAACGAACGCGGTGGCGATGCCTACCACGGGACGGGCGGCGGCCTCAACGTCGCCGACCTGCGCTCGCCGAACGCGGTGAGTCAGGCGATTCTCGCGGCTGCGATTCAATCGGGTCTGCCCGCGAATTCGGACTTCAACGGGGCTGACCAGCTGGGCGCAGGCCTGTTTCAGGTGACTCAGAAAGGGGGAATTCGGTGTTCGACCGCTGACGGATTCATCGACCCCAATCGCGGCCGACCGAATTTTGCCGTCCTAGACAACACCGTGGTTGAGCGCGTGCAGATCGATAACGGTTGCTGCACAGGGATTTTTGTGGCTCGGGGTGGCGAGTCAGTGCTCATCCGAGCGGAACGCGAAGTGATCCTGTCGGCCGGCGCGTTCGGGTCCCCCCAGCTGCTGATGCTGTCGGGTATCGGCCCCGCTGATCATCTGGCGGAGCACGGAATTTCCGTCGTCGTGGACAATTCGAATGTCGGATCGCACCTCATGGATCATCCGTTCTACGTCTTGAACTATGAGACAGACGCTTCCGGCACTTTGGCGGATGCGCTTACGCCCGGCTCCGTCGCGCAGTTCGAGTCCCACCGGACAGGGCTGCTCACCTCCAACATCGCGGAGGTTGGCGCCTTCTTCCATACCCGCAACGACACAGCGCCAGATCAGGAATTGATAGGTGGCCCAAGCTACTTCCACAATCATGGGTTCGATGGCTACCCAAGGCCGGCTTTCTTCTTGGGCGCGTCGATGGTCGGAGCTCGCAGCAAAGGAGCCGTGCGCTTGCGAAACGGCGATCCCGCGACCAAGCCCTCCATCTTGTTCAACTATTTCGCGGACCCGTTTGACATGGATTCGATGGTGTCAGCCATCGAGCGGTTACGTGACATCGCATCACAGCCTGTCCTGCGCCAATTCCTCATCCGGGAAATACAACCTGGCTCCGACGCTGTGACACGGGCTGACCTTGAGCAGAGCATCCGTCGCGAAGTTGAGCACACCTACCATGCGTCGTGCACCGCGCGGATAGGTTCGGAATCCACCGGTGTCGTCGGCCCCGACCTGAAGGTCCATGGCGTGACGGGACTGCGTGTTGCCGACGCGTCGGTTTTTCCAACCATTCCCCACGGCAACACCAACGCCGCTTCGGTCATGGTTGGAGAGAAGGCTGCGAGCCTGATCCAATCCCGGGTCCCCGCGGCGTCTTTTGCATGATCTGGAAGCCGAGAGAGAAGCAGCGATGACCCTGAACCGTGTCCAAGCACTTCGGACCCAACGTCAACTGGTACTCGACTACTGTGCAGGCCTTTCCGATGACGAGTGGACGGCACCCAGCCAGGCTGCGGGCTGGCGCGTGCGTGACGTCATCGCCCATATGGGCGGGACCTGCCGGGGGCTGTTCGGCAGGCATGCGATCACGTTGATTTTCAGCGACGACACCGAGCAAACCAACGAGGATCTCCTTGCTCCGCGCCGCGCCTGGCCCACCGACCGCATCGTCGACGAATTCGCTCGGTGGAGCAAGGCATTCATCGGAGCGGCATCGGTAGCTGACCAGCCTCTGTTGGGCAACACGCCCCTTCGCGTGGGGAGCCTCGGTCGCTACCCGCTTCGAAAACTGGCGTCAATGCTGGTATTCGACTGGCATACACATCTCACTTACGATCTCGCCCCGGCAATCAGCCGGCCGGCCCCTGCGATCGACGACAACCGTCTCGCAGCGACATTGGAATGGATGCTGACCGGACTCGAGCAGATGAACCGCGACCAGATGCGGTGGCTGGACAAATCACTGACCCTCACGCTCACCGGCCCCGCCGGTGGGACCTGGAGCATCGATCCGGCCGGTCACGGGCGACTCACGGTCACCGAGTCGACCGCCACCACCACCGCTGCGGCCGCCATTACGGGAGTCTCCACCGATTTCCCCGCCTGGGCGACGAACCGCATCGCCTGGCGCACAGCCGGACTCACTATCAAGGGCAACGCTGACTGCGCCGGCAAGTTTCTCGACGCCCTGCACATCATCTGAAGAACCGCCAGCACCAGGAATCGCAGAATTCCCTTGTACTGTAGCAGTTTTCGCACTGCGACCGGACGCATCGCTCGAACTAGTTCGCCCTTCCGCCGGTCGACGCTAGCGTCGGGAAATGATAAAACTATGTCGTAAAGTGTCAAGACCTACGACCGCAGCATAGGCGATCCTGTTTCTACAACGTCCTGCAAGCACAGCGGGCGGGAAACGCGAGGAAGCCATGAGCGCAAATCATTTTGACGTCCTTATCATCGGCGCCGGCCTATCCGGTATCGGTACCGCCTGTCATGTGACGGCCGAGTTCCCGCAGAAGAGCATCGCCATCCTGGAGCGACGGGAACGGCTGGGCGGCACCTGGGATCTGTTTCGCTACCCCGGGGTCCGTTCGGACTCCGACATGTATACCTTCGGTTACAAGTTCCGCCCGTGGCAGGATGTGCAGGTCCTTGCCGACGGCGCGTCAATCCGCGAGTACATTGCGGACACCGCGGCGGAGTTCGGCGTCGACGAGAAGATCCACTACGGCTTGAAAGTTGTCAACGCGGACTGGTCTTGTCCGCAGAGCCGCTGGACCGTGACAACACTTCATGAGGCGAGCGGCGAAACCCGCACTTACAGCTGCAATTACCTCATCAGCTGCACCGGCTACTACAACTATGACGCTGGTTACCTCCCGAACTTCCCTGGCGTGGACCAGTTCAAAGGTCGGTGCGTTCACCCACAGCACTGGCCCGAAGATCTGGACTACACCGGCAAGAAGGTCGTCGTGATCGGTAGCGGCGCAACTGCGGTCACGCTGGTCCCGGCGATGACCAGCGAGGCCGAGCACGTAACCATGCTGCAGCGGTCACCTTCGTATGTTTTCTCGTTGCCCGCCCTCGACAAAATCTCGCAGTTTCTCGGTCGGTTCCTGCCGGACACGTGGGTCTACGCCTCCGCACGCAAGCGAAACATCGCAATCCAGCGTCAGATGTACCTGGCGTGCCGTCGCTGGCCCGCTCAGATGCGCCGACTCCTGCTCTGGCAGGTCCGGCGACGCGTCGGCCCGTCCGTCGACATGAGCAACTTCACCCCCAAGTACATGCCATGGGACCAGCGGCTGTGCGCCGTACCGAACGGCGATCTCTTCAAAGCGCTGGCGTCCGCAAAGGCGTCGGTCGTCACCGATCAGATCGAAATTTTCACCGAAAAGGGCATCCTGCTGAAGTCAGGGTTGGAACTCGAGGCGGACATCATCGTTACTGCGACCGGTCTGAACATCCAGATGCTGGGCGGGATGAAGCTTTTCGTGGACGGCGAGGCGCACGAGTTGCACGACCAGATGACCTACAAGGGGGTGCTGGTGGAGAACATTCCCAATCTCGCTTGGATTATTGGCTACACCAACGCGTCGTGGACCCTGAAGTCCGACATCGCCGGCGCATACCTGTGCCGCCTGTTCAAGTACATGGACGACAACGGCTACGCGGTGGCGACGCCCCGCGATGTCGAGAACTGTGCGCTGAACATCGGCATGTTCGACCAATTGCAATCCGGTTATGTCCAGCGCGCGAATGACACACTGCCGCGTCAGGGGTCCAAGTACCCGTGGAAGGTGCTGATGCACTACGAGAAGGACAGCAAGACCCTGCTCGAAGACCCTGTCGAAGATGGAGTGCTGCGGTTCGGCCGGACATCTATTGGCACCGCGGTGGCCTGAACAGGTCTGTTCGCCAACATATCTCGCATTTCCCTTTGGAGAGGTCATCGTGAAGCTCAGTAAGAATATGATCCGCGCCGTGCTGCGGGGCGCGCGACCAGCGTTCGGGTCTCGCCATATGGGTGTCGGCGGGCGGCGCCTCATGCTCCAAGTGCTGACGGCTGTGGCACGTCCTCCCAAGGGCACCCGCTTTCAACGCGTCACGATCGCGGGCGTCCCCGTCGAGCGGGTGCACCCCCCGCAATCCGCAACCCACGGCACACTGATCTACCTGCACGGCGGGGCCTACGCCCTGGGCAGCGCCAAAGGCTATCGCGGCATGGTGGCGCAACTGGCCGCGGCGGCCAGAATGACGGCAATCGTCCCCGACTACTCCCGCGCACCGAAAGCACGCTATCCCATCGCCCTGGAGGAGATGGTCGCCGTCTACTCCCGCCTGCTCGAGGACGGACTCAACCCGAAAACTACTGTCATTGTACGTGATTCGGCTGGCGGGGGCATGACACTGGCACTCGCCACGGCATTGCGCGATCGCGGCCTCCCCGCTCCGGCCGCGCTCGGCTTGATCTGCCCCTGGGCCGACCTCGCTCTCGACATCGACGAGATGCGACCGGTGCTGCGCGATCCGCTGATCCTTCCGTCCATGACGGCCGAATGGGCGCCGCGCTACGCCGGGTCCTTCGATCCGCGGTTGCCTGGCATCTCTCCCGTATATGGCGATATGACGGGCCTGCCGCCGATCGTGATGCAGAGCGCCGGGGACGATCCAATTTCCGTCGACGCGGACAAGATCGAAACTGCCTGTGCCACCACAAAGACCGGCCTCGATCACCGCCGGTTCGGCGGTATGTGGCACGACTTCCACCTCCAGGTCAGTCTGCTTCCCGAAGCGCGCGAGGCGATCTCCGACCTCGGGGCAAAGCTGTACGACCACGTCCACAACCTGCAACGAAAGGCCGCGG
>JAVROG010000239.1:0-3814 GCA_032162865.1 Mycobacterium sp.
CCCACGCCTGGCGACAGATCGTCATGGGTGACGCTGATGTCGCCGTCTGCGGCGGTGTCGAAGGTCCCATCGAGGCGCTGCCCATTGCGGCGTTCTCGATGATGCGGGCCATGTCGACCCGCAACGATGAGCCCGAGCGCGCTTCACGGCCGTTTGACAAGGACCGCGACGGTTTTGTGTTCGGCGAGGCCGGCGCGCTCATGATCATCGAGACCGAGGAACACGCCAAGGCCCGCGGTGCCAAGCCCCTGGCCCGGTTGATGGGTGCAGGTATCACCTCGGACGCCTTCCACATGGTGGCGCCCGCGGCGGATGGCTTGCGCGCCGGTAGGGCCATGACACGCTCGTTGGAGCTGGCCGGCCTGTCCCCCAGCGATATCGACCACGTCAACGCGCACGGCACGGCAACGCCGATCGGCGACGCTGCCGAAGCCAATGCAATCAAAGTCGCCGGCTGCGAAAACGCCGCGGTTTACGCGCCGAAATCGTCGCTCGGACACTCGATCGGCGCCGTCGGCGCGCTGGAAGCGGTACTCACGGTGCTGGCCCTTCGGGACGGAGTCATCCCACCGACGCTGAACTACGAAACCCCGGATCCTGAGATCGACCTCGATGTTGTTGCAGGCGAACCTCGCTACGGCGAATACAACTACGCGATCAACAACTCGTTCGGATTCGGCGGTCACAACGTCGCGCTAGCTTTTGGGCGCTACTGAGCACGAAAGGAAAGTTGGCACAAGCCATGACAGAGCTGGTTACCGGGAAAGCATTCCCGAACGTAGTAGTTACCGGCGTTGCCATGACGACCGCACTGGCAACCGACGCCGAGAATACCTGGAAGAAGTTGCTCGACGGCCAGAGCGGAATCCGCACCCTCGAGGACTCGTTCATCGAGGAGTTCGACCTGCCGGTCAAAATCGGCGGGCATTTGCTGGAGGAATTCGACAGCCAGATGACGCGCATCGAGCTGCGTCGGACCGGTTACCTACAGCGGATGTCCACCATTTTGGGCCGACGGGTATGGGAGAACGCCGGCTCACCGGAGGTCGACACCAACCGATTGATGGTGTCCATCGGCACCGGCTTGGGTTCGGCCGAAGAACTCGTCTTCGGCTACGACGACATGCGCGTGCGCGGCTTCAGGGCGATCTCGCCGTTGACCGTGCAGAAATACATGCCCAATGGGGCAGCCGCGGCGGTAGGCCTGGAACGCCATGCCAAGGCCGGGGTGATGACGACGATCTCAGCGTGCGCTTCCGGAGCTGAGGGCATCGCCCATGCGTGGCAGCAGATCGTGCTCGGTGAGGCCGACATCGCGATCTGCGGTGGCGTGGAAACAAAGATCGAGGCGGTGCCCATCGCCGGATTCGCGAACATGCGCATCGTGCTGTCCAGCAACAACGACGACCCGACCGGTGCGTGTCGCCCGTTCGACAAAGACCGCGACGGCTTCGTGTTCGGCGAGGCCGCCGCGTTGATGGTGATCGAGACCGAGGAGCACGCGAAGGCCCGCGGCGCCAACATCCTGGCCCGGATCATGGGGGCCAGCATCACCTCGGACGGCTTCCACATGGTGGCACCGGACCCCAACGGTGTCCGCGCCGGGCATGCGATCACTCGGGCGATTCAGCTCGCAGGCCTAACTCCCGGCGACATCGATCACGTCAACGCCCATGCGACCGGCACCCAGGTCGGTGACGTCGCCGAGGCCAGGGCCATCAACAACGCTCTGGGCGGCAACAAACCAGCGGTGTGCGCACCGAAGGGCGCTCTGGGCCACTCGGTGGGCGCGGTCGGCGCGGTGGAATCGATCTTGACCGTGCTCGCGCTGCGGGATCAGGTCGTCGCGCCGACATTGAACCTGGTGAACCTCGACCCAGAGATCGATCTGGACGTGGTGGCCGGCACGCCGCGAATCGGCAATTACCGCTACGCGATCAACAATTCGTTCGGATTCGGCGGTCACAATGTGGCGATCGCTTTTGGGCGCTACTAGACGGTGCCTTTAGAAAAAGCCAAGGATCACCGGCTACACCTAAAGCATTACCGGAAACAGGAGATCTGCGATGACAATCATGGCCCCTGAGGCGGTTGGCGAGTCGCTCGACCCTCGCGATCCGTTGCTGCGTCTGTGCAACTTTTTCGACGCCGACAGCGTCCAACTGCTCCATGAGCGCGACCGCTCCGGCGTGCTTGCCGCCGCGGGCACCGTCAACGGTGTGCGCACCATCGGATTCTGCACGGACGGCACCGTGATGGGTGGCGCCATGGGCGTCGAGGGGTGCGCCCACATCGTCAACGCCTACGACACCGCCATCGAGGAGCAGAGCCCGATCGTGGGCATCTGGCACTCCGGTGGGGCCCGGTTGGCCGAAGGTGTGAAGGCGTTGCACGCGGTGGGTCAGACGTTCGAGGCCATGATCCGCGCCTCCGGTTACATCCCGCAGATCTCGATAGTCGTCGGCTTCGCGGCCGGCGGCGCCGCATACGGACCTGCCCTGACCGACGTCATCGTGATGGCGCCGGAGAGTCGGGTGTTCGTCACCGGACCCGACGTGGTGCGCAGCGTCACCGGCGAGGACGTCGACATGGCTTCGCTGGGTGGCCCCGAGACTCACCACAAGAAGTCCGGAGTGTGCCACATCGTCGCCGATGACGAGCTGGACGCCTTCGAGCGCGGTCGCCGGCTGGTCGGATTGTTCTGCCAGCAAGGACATTTCGACCGCAACAAGGCTGAGGCCGGCGACACCGACATCCGGGCCCTGCTGCCCGAGTCGTCGCGCCGGGCCTACGATGTGCACCCGATCGTCACCGCAATTCTGGACTCGGACACCCCGTTCGATGAGTTCCAGGCCAAATGGGCACCGTCAATGGTGGTCGGCCTGGGCCGGTTGTCGGGACGCACCGTCGGCGTGCTGGCCAACAACCCGCTGCGACTGGGCGGCTGCTTGAACTCCGAAAGCGCCGAGAAGGCAGCACGTTTCGTGCGGCTGTGCGACGCGTTCGGTGTTCCGCTGGTGGTCATCGTCGACGTGCCGGGTTATCTGCCCGGTGTCGACCAGGAGTGGGGCGGCGTGGTGCGACGCGGCGCCAAGCTGCTGCACGCATTCGGCGAGGCGACGGTTCCGCGTGTGACGCTGGTGACGCGAAAGATCTACGGCGGGGCCTACATTGCGATGAACTCCCGCTCGCTGAACGCGACCAAGGTGTTCGCGTGGCCGGACGCCGAGGTTGCGGTGATGGGCGCCAAGGCGGCTGTCGGCATCCTGCACAAGCGCAAGCTTGCCGCAGCGCCCGAGCACGAACGCGAAGCACTGCACGACGAGTTGGCCGCCGAGCATGAGCGGATCGCCGGCGGTGTGGACAGCGCCATCGACATCGGTGTGGTCGACGAGAAGATCGACCCGTCGCACACCCGGAGCAAGCTCACTGAGGCGCTGGCACAGGCGCCTGCGCGCCGCGGCCGCCACAAGAACATCCCGCTGTAATTCTCACCGCGAGCAGACGCAGAATCGCACTGCGCGGGGTTCCCGCGTGCGAGTCTGCGTCTGCTCAGCTTAGTCATCCCAGGCTGACTGGTCGATGCGGCGTGCGCCCCGCATGCTCTAGCGGTGCACCCCAACACTATTGCGGTCCTGGAACGGGCCGGCGGGTTCGCGACAACAGCGCAACTGCTGACGGTGATGACGCGCCAGCAGCTCGACGTTAAGGTCAAAAACGGCAGCCTGGTTCGCGTGTGGTACGGCGTCTACGCGGCCGAGCCACCAAATCTGTTCGGCCGCTTGGCAGCACTCGATATTTTCATGGGTCAGCC
>JAVROG010000240.1:0-6391 GCA_032162865.1 Mycobacterium sp.
GCCTCGGACCCGAAAAGCATTGCGACGCTGCGTTCGCCGGCGGCGATGGCGGCCGACATCTCGTTGACGAGGTGTTGTGGGGCCTGCCCGCCCGCTACCTCGAGGATGGCGTTGGCGGGATCCGCGCTTAGGCGACGGGCGACCGATCGCGGGTAGTTCGTGGACTTGCCCAACAGTGCACTCGCACGCGGGGTCGAGATCTCGAACTGACGTACTCCGGCGACGGTGTCGATCCGACGAGCGACAGCGGTCACGTCGGCACCGCAGTCCTCCAAGGCGGCACGCGAGGCCTCGGCCGCCAGCTCAACGGCCGACAATGCGCGGTAGTCGAGATCGTCGATGCGCTCGCTGTACTGGCCGACACCGACGATCACCGGTGTTCGAGGGTCGATCGCAGCCATCATGCCTGCGGTTCTCCGGACAGTTCGAGGCCCCACATCACGTCCGGGGCCAGATGGCTGGACGGAAAGTCTTGCTTACGGGGCATATATATAAAGTAAACTAAGTTAGATATGTGGCGCTAGGGTGATCGGCCCGTGGAGCGCTTCGCTGAGTCAACGACGGAGGAACATGGCTTTCACCGGACGAGTTGCGCTGGTGACGGGGGGCGGCAGTGGCCTGGGGCGAATAGCGGCGTTGCGCCTGGCCGAGCAGGGCGCCGCGGTCGCCGTCGTGGATATCGAGGAAACCGGCATCAAGGAAACCCAGCGGCTCGGCGGGGACCGGATCTTCCCCTACCGATGCGATGTCACTGACGGAGAAGCAGTCAACGAAGTGGTGGCGAAGGTCGAGTCCGCCCACGGTCCCATCGACCGGCTTGTGCACGCGGCGGGGATCATGCCCGCCGGCCGGATCCTCGAGACGCCGGTCGATCGCTTGCTGGCACCCATGAAGGTCAACTACTTCGGCACCGTCCATGTGACCAAGGCCGTGTTGCCGGGCATGGTGTCGCGTAACCGGGGCGACGTCGTCTTGTTCGGCTCGATTACCGGGTACTCAGCATCGACCAACTTCTCGGCGTACTGCGCGAGCAAGGCGGCGGTGAACACCTACGGGGAGATCCTCATCCATGAACACCGGCACACCAAATTGCGAATGATCCTCGCGGCCCCGTCAGCGGTGAAGACACCGTTGCTTGACCAGGCGGTCACGGGCGGCCCGAAGGCGCTGGTCGACGCTGTCACCGCCGGACGAGCCGCCGATCCCGAGGACATCCTCGATCGCATCGAGAAGGGCCTCGAGCGAGGAACCAAATTGCTGGTGCCTGGCGAGGCCCGCGCTACTTGGCTGCTTCGGCGACTCTCGCCCGCGTTGATGTGGCGGCTCGTGCACCTGATGAACAAGGACTGAGGGGGCAAAGATGACGTCGAACGCCGCTACGATCCAGCCCAACGGTCGCGCGGCTGCCGGGACCGACATGCGCTCGGTGCTCGACGAGCAACGTCGCGCTTTTTTGGAAGCCGGACCTCCCTCGGCGGCGACCCGGATCGATCGCATCGACCGCGTCATCGATCTCATCGTGTCCAACGCCGATGCCCTGCTCGATGCGTTGATCAGCGATTACGGTCACCGCTCCCGCGCGCAGTCCATGTTGTCCGACGTTGTCGGTCCGTTGCCCGCCATCAAACACACTCGCAAGCACGTACGCGATTGGATGAAACCGACCCGCTACGGCACCGGTGCGATGCGGCTGGCCGGGGCACGAGCGTGGGTCGACTGGCAGCCACTTGGCGTCATCGGCGTGATCAGCCCCTGGAACTTCCCGGTGGGCCTGACCTTTGACCCCGTCACCCAGGCCTTAGCGGCGGGTAACTCCGTCATGGTGAAGCTCTCGGAGTTCGTCCCCGAAACCTCGGAACTGATGCGTGCCGAGATCGCCAAACGTTTCGATCCCACCGAATTGCGGGCCTTCACCGGAGGCCCCGACGTCGGAGCGGAGTTCGGGGCGCTGCCGTTCGACCACATTCTGCTCACCGGATCGCCGGGAACGGGCCGGCACGTGCAGCGCGCGGCCGCCGACAACCTCGTCCCGGTCACACTCGAGTTGGGTGGCAAATCCCCGGTGGTGATATCCCCAGACGCCGATCTCGAGGTGGTCGCCGACCGAATCATGGTGGGCAAGACGATGAACGCCGGCCAACTTTGCCTGTCGCCGGACTACGTACTGATTGCGGAAGGGAACGAGCGTGTGTTCGTCGATCACGTCAGGGCCACGGTGGTCCGGATGTTCCCACGGATCCTCGACAACGACGACTACAGCTCCATCGTCAACGAACGTCACTTCGATCGGATCCACGAGCTGATCGAGGATGCCCGCGCCAAGGGCGCGGAGATCATCACGATAAACCCCGCGTCAGAGGACTTTTCGCATCAAGCGGCGCACAAGATTGCTCCGACGCTGGTGCTCGGTCCGACTAAGGACATGCGCATCATGCAGGAGGAAATATTCGGTCCGGTGCTTCCCATCTCGACCTATGCGCGCATCGATGATGCAATCGACCACATCAACGCGGCCCCGAAACCGCTCGCGGCCTACTACTTCGGCCCCGATAACGATGCGCGGCAACGTTTTCTGGCGCGCACCTACTCGGGCGGGGTAACCATCAATGACGTGACCCTGCATTACACGGTGGCAGGAATGCCGTTTGGAGGCGTCGGCGAAAGCGGCATGGGTTACTACCACGGGCGCTCCGGATTCGAAGCTTTCAGCCATGCCCGTGGAGTGATGAATGCCCCGCCGCGATTTTCGATGTCGGCCGTGCTCGCCGCGCCCTATACCGGAGTCAAACAACGTGGGATGCGGGCGATGATCGCACTCGAGCGGCAGTCGGTACGTCGCCGGCTTCGCAAACACAAGTAGCTGCTATCAGACGACCGGGAGCGAAGGGGGTCAGTGAGTATGAAACCCGCGGAGAGCGCGCAGGTCTCGACAACGAGGATCGCAAATCATCCGCTTTCCCCGTTGATTCCGTTGCGCCCATTGGGTATCGGTCCGGTGTCGCGGACGCGGCAACGACGGGCCAGGTGGGCATTCATCGGCGTGCAGGCGCTGGCACTCTTGCCGACAGTTCTGCGCCGCTCGCCACGGGCTAAGGCGGTGGGACTTGGGCTGGCCGTACCGGGCGGCGGCTTCGTCTTTACCCGCCGGTGGTTCTCGGCGGCCGCGTCGCTGTCGGCATTTGCGCTCAGCGGAGTGGCCTGGGTCGGTGCAGGCATGACGACGGGTCCGCTCGCCGTCTGGCTGGGCTCGGCGGCCTTGGCTGGCGCAGGAGCAACGCGGCGTTCGACGATCCGGTCCGCCGAGATCGCGGTGCCGGCAGCCGCAGCGACGATCGCCGCCGGGCTCAAGGCACGCAAGCTTTTGACGGCGCGCAAGGGCGCTGGCGAAGCCCGTCGCCGCAATGAGTACCTCGCCGCTCTGTCAGTCGAGCCCTCGCGGTCCCCGCCGTGGGTCGCCGACGAGTTGACCGTGGACGAGTTGAAGGCTGCGCGGGTGCTCATCGACATGGGCGTGCAGCCGGTGGACGAGTTCGAGGGATTCGTGTGGATCGAGCAGTTCCAGCCCTCTGCCGTGCGGTATCAGATCTGCTACCTGAGCTACGCGCTCGCGCACTTGCAGTACTGCCGAACCCCGGCATTTCAGGGATACATGCAAGAGGCGCAACGCAACTTGATCAAGAAGCTCCTGGTCAAGCGGGTGTGGAGGTACTGGGCACTGGAAAACGCCTGGGGGAACCTCAGTCTGGACCACGACCCGGTTCCCCGGGACAACATCATGCTGACCGGGTTCATGGCTCTTGCGCTCGGCCTGTACGGAATCACCACGGGGCAGACCGATTTCGACGAGCCGGGCTCGTTGACCTTCAAATGGAATGACAAGACCGAATACCGATACAACTACCAGGGGCTCGCGCATGCGGTCCGCGACAACTACATCGCGTCCGAGTTCGGCATGTTCCCATGCGAGCCAAATTGGATCTACAGCGTGTGCAACACGCTCGGCGCGCTCGGGCTGGCGACATACGACAAGACCCATGGCACAAATTTGGCCGACGACGTGTTGGACGGATTTCGCTGCGGCATCAACGAAGAGTTCAGCGCTCCCGATGGACGCGCCCAAGTGATCCGCTCCAAATTCCTGGGCTGGAGCGTCCCGATGACGTCCATCACGGTGGAAGCTATGGTCTCGACGTTCATCCGGCCCGTCTATCCCGGCATCGCGGCCCGCTGGTGGGAGATCGTGCGCCGCGAGTTCGTGCGAGTCGATCCCGACGGCACACTTCACCTGCCGCCCAACAGGTTCGACACCGTGGACACCGGAAACTACCAGCAGTCCGATCTGCCCGCCCTCGCCTACCTGCTCATGGCCGCGCGGGAGATGGGCGACGAAGAGATATTTCAAGCCGCGCGGTCAGCGATCGCGGAGCGGCACGCGCCGGTCGAACGTGAAGTCTCTGGGCATGCCGACGATGTAGGCCACGGATCGCCATTCACTGGACCCGCCCTGGTCTACGACGCCTCACCGCAAGTCTTCGCCATGGGCATCGCGATGGGACTGTTCGGTCGCACCGACGGCTTCTACGACATGGTCGTCAAAGGCCGGCCCCTGGAGTGGATTGACGGACCGCAGATCGCCTCGGTGCCCTACCCGCATGTCATGGTGGCCCGTGCCGTCACCGACGGGATGCGCCACGACGCCGTCTTCCAACCCGGAACGGGCGGAGGCACTTTCGACATCGCGCTCGCCCAACTGGCCCCCGGGGAGAGTTATGCCGTGACAGGTGCGAAGACCGATTCCGTTGTCGCAGGTGCCGACGGAACAGCGGAGATACCCATCGATCTGCGCGGGAGAGTCGAGTTCGCGATGATTCCCGTGACCCAGAAGATCCGAAACCAAGGGGGATAGGAGCAGCTAGTGGCCTGCTGTGTGCTTATTGCTTATCTTTTCTCGCAAGTGCTGCGCGTCTTCCGGCGTGATGCTGAATCCGTAACGGATCCAGAAGTGTTGAAATCAGTAACTGCTGCACGTGAACGCTGAAAGGACTCTCATTGAAGAAGTCAAGCCGCCGATTCAGTGATGGGGGGTGAGTCGGGTTGCCAGGTGCGGTTGTCGCGGATGAGGGCGTAGAGGACGTTGGTGCGGCGTCGGGCCAGGCAGATGGTGGCGGGGATCGGCCGTTTGCCTTCGTCTCTTTTGCGCTGGTAATAGGCCCGCGAGTGTGGGTCGCAGCGGATCGCGGTCAGTGCGGACATGTACATCACCCGGCGCAGGCGTCGGCTGTAGCGCTTGGGTGTATGCAGGCGACCGGTGCGTTTGCCCGAGTCGCGCGAGACCGGAGCCAGTCCGGCCCAGGCCGCGAGTTGGTCTGCCGAGCCGATCAGCGCGGGATCGCCCACGGCGGCCAGGAGTTCGGCACCGAGGCGAAACCCCATGCCGGGCAGACTGGTGATTACTTCGGCGAGTGGATGGCGTCGAAATCGGCCCTCGATATCGGCATCGGTGGTCTTGATGCGGTCATCGAGGGCAATCACCCCCTGGGCCAATTCGGCGACCAGTGCGGCGGCGACCTCTTCGCCGGGCAGGCGCACTGTCTGGGTCTTGGCGGCCGCTACCGCAGCCGCGGCGATCGAGGCTGCGTTGCGAACCCCGGCATCGGCCAGTATCCGGGTCAGTCTCGAAAGACCTTTCTGACGAATGATTTTCGGTCGTTGATAGCGCGACAGCAGCACCACCCACCCGCGATCCTGGGTCAGCTGAGCGGCGCGCTCCAAGGCCGGGCACACCGCAATGAGCTGTTGGCGCAGCCGGTTGATGGTGCGGGTGCGATCGGCCACCAGATCAGCCCGATGCGTGGTGAGCATCCGCAGCTCGGTGATCAGGTCATCGTCGGGACGCAGCACCGGCAGATCCGCGCCACGCATCCGGGACTGATCGGCGATCACCCGGGCGTCCTTGGCGTCGGTTTTGGCTTCACCGCCGCGGTAGGCCACCGAGGCTTGCCACACCGCACGGCCCGCCAAGTAACGCACCGATTTGCCTGCACCGGCCAACACCGTCAGCAGCAGACTGGCATACACGGTGGTCAGATCCACCGTCCACGACACCTCGTCGGCCAGTCCGTCGATCTCCGCGACGAGTTCACGGATCGGTTGCTCGTCGTTGACCAGCTTGCGCGACAACACCACCGCACCGGTGTCATCGACTACACACACCCAGTGGTGTTCCTTGCCGACATCCACCCCAGCCCACAACTGCACTCTCGCCATCGGACTCCTATCCGCTTGTCTTCCAACATGATCCCCACGGACGACCCCGCCAGCATTTCCTTAAACAAGCGATCACATCGCAGATCTCAATCAGCGGCCAGAGAAGTCCAGGCAGGACGGGCGG
>JAVROG010000241.1:0-6893 GCA_032162865.1 Mycobacterium sp.
CGGGTGGGTCGTGGCCGGGAGCGGGCGTACGCCTACGTCCTCTACCCCCCGGAGAAGCCGCTGACCGAAGAGGCATATGACCGGCTCGCGACGATCGCGCAGCATGCCGATCTCGGCGCCGGGATGCAGGTCGCGATGAAGGATCTCGAGATCCGCGGCGCCGGCAACGTGCTCGGCGCCGAGCAGTCCGGGCACGTCGCCGGCGTCGGGTTCGATTTGTACGTACGCCTGGTCGGTGAGGCGGTCGAGGCCTACCGGGCGGTCGGCGACGGCAAGACCGTCACGACGGCCGAGGAGGCCAAAGACGTGCGGATCGACCTCCCGGTTGATGCGCATCTGCCGCCGGACTACATCGGCAGTGACCGCCTCCGTCTCGAGGCCTACCGGCGCCTGGCCTCAGCCCATGACGACGCGGGCATCAGTGCCGTTATCGAAGAGCTGACCGACCGGTACGGTCCACCGCCGGAGCCCGCCGAACGGCTGGTCGCGGTGGCGCGGCTGCGGCTGCTGTGCCGAGCTTCGGGAATCACCGAGGTCAGCGCCCCGTCAGCGGCGACGGTGCGGCTCGCGCCGGTGACCCTGCCGGATTCCGCCCAGGTGCGTCTGGCCCGGATGTACCCCGGTAGCCGCTACCGCGCGACGCAGGCCACCGTGCAGGTCCCCATCCCGCGGACCGGCGGTGTCGGTGCCGCACGTATTCGCGACGTCGAACTGGTGCAGATGGTGGCTGACTTGGTGACTGCATTGGCGGGTAAACCGCAGCAAAATGTTGGTATAACGAACCCCGAGCCCGTTGCGTCGAGTAAGTCGAGTAAGGAGCGACAAGTGTGATGACTGTCGTCCTCGTCGACCCCCGCCGACCGTCGCTGGTGCCGGTCGAAGCTATCGAACTGCTTCGCGGCGAAATCCAATACACCGAGGAAATGCCGATCGCGGTGCCCTGGTCGCTGCCCGACGCGCACCCGGCATACACCGGGCAGGATGCGCCGGTGCTGTTGTCGTCGGATCCCAACCATCCCGCCGTCACCGCACGATTGGCTGCCGGCGCCCGGCTGATTTCCGCACCGGATCGTCAGCGCGGTGAACGACTCGTCGACGCCGTCGCGATGATGGACAAACTGCGCACCGCCGGACCGTGGGAGAGTGAGCAGACCCACGATTCGCTGCGTAGATACCTGCTGGAAGAGACCTACGAGCTGTTGGATGCGGTACACAGCGGCGATGTCGAACAACTGCGCGAAGAACTCGGTGACCTGCTGTTGCAGGTGCTCTTTCATGCCCGCATCGCTGAGGATGCGGCATCGCTTCCGTTCACCATTGATGACGTCGCCGACACACTGATGCGTAAACTCGGCAATCGGGTGCCGGGAGTGCTTGCCGGCGAATCGATTTCGTTACACGAGCAACTCGCCCAGTGGGAAGAAGCCAAGGCTTCAGAGCGGTCGGCAAAGTCGCGCAACTCCGTGCTGGACGACGTGCATACGGGTCAGCCCGCATTGGCTCTGGCGCAGAAGGTGATTCAACGCGTCCATCAGGCCGGGCTGCCCAGCGAACTCATTCCCGATGAACTCGTTGCGATCACGGTGTCAGCCGATGTCGATGCGGAAAACAGTTTGCGCACAGCGGTTTTAGATTTTGTCGACACGGTTCGCGGTGTCGAGAAGGCGATCGCCGCCACGCGTCGTGGGGATAGCGTGGCCGAGGAACTCGACATCGCCTCGCTCGGCTTCGTCACCGAAGACGAATGGCGCGACCACTGGCCTATTGGCGAGGTGACCGTCGATGAGCAGTCGGAGTCATCGGACGTCATGGAGGAATCCGGTGAGGGCGCCAAGGAATCCCGGCCCAAGAAACGCAAGGGCCGGCGATAGCAAAACGTCCTGGTAGCGCATCCGCAAGCGGCCGCGATTTGGCACCGATCTGTGTGCTGGACGGCTCGGTCGGGGAGGCATTCGCCGATGCCGTGGGACGATGTTCAGGACTGGAATGGGTAACGCGCCCCATTAGGCAGACCAACAGGAGAGTTCGTGTCGCCGAGACGCTGGTTGCGCGCGGTCGCCGTGATAGGGGCGACCGCGATGCTGTTGGCGTCGAGTTGTACCTGGCAGCTCAGCCTTTTTATCCCTGAGGGCGTGCCACCGCCGCCGGGGGCTGCGGTACCGCCGATCGACACGCACGCCGGCGGCAGGGGCGCCGACCAATTGCGGGAGTGGGCGCAGCAGCATGCTCCGGCGCTGGAGATGCCGGTCCTCGCGTTGGAGGCCTACGCGTATGCCGCCCGTGTCGCCGAGGTCGAGAATCCGAAGTGCCATATCGCGTGGACAACATTGGCGGGCATCGGCCAGGTGGAGAGCCATAACGGCACCTACCGCGGCGCGACGATAGCGCCCAACGGGGATGTGACGCCTCCCATTCGGGGTGTTCGGCTCGACGGCACCGGCGACAACTTGCGCATTGTGGACAGCGACGCGGGCGCCCTAGACGGTGACGCCGGGGTGGACCGGGCAATGGGTCCGATGCAGTTCATCTCCGAGACCTGGCGACTGTACGGAGTCGACGCGAACAACGACGGCGTCGCCAGCCCCGACAACATCGACGATGCCGCACTCTCTGCCGCGGGTTACTTGTGCTGGCGCGGAAAGGATCTCGGGACCGCGCGCGGCTGGATTACCGCGCTGCGCGCCTACAACAATTCCGGTGTCTACGCGCGGGCGGTTCGGGACTGGGCGACCGCCTATGCGGCGGGTCACCCGCTGTAGAAGGATGGTTTGGTACCGAGGCTTTAGGCTTGAGGCCTTCAGCGGGCACGACACAAAGGAGAACCTAGTGCCGATTATCGAGCAGGTCGGAGCCCGCGAGATCCTCGACTCCCGCGGCAACCCGACCGTCGAGGTCGAAGTTGCCCTGATCGACGGGACGTTCGCCCGCGCCGCGGTGCCGTCGGGCGCATCGACTGGGGAGCACGAAGCTGTCGAATTGCGCGACGGTGGCGACCGTTACAGCGGCAAAGGGGTGCGAAAAGCAGTTCAAGCCGTGCTTGATGAGATCGGGCCGGCGGTCATCGGACTCAACGCCGACGACCAGCGACTTGTCGACCAGGCGCTGGTGGATCTCGATGGCACACCCGATAAGTCCCGACTG
This sequence comes from Mycobacterium sp., assembly GCA_032162865.1. Lineage (GTDB taxonomy): Bacteria > Actinomycetota > Actinomycetes > Mycobacteriales > Mycobacteriaceae > Mycobacterium. Next base: position 3,142 of record JAVROG010000241.1, read on the forward strand.
GGCGCCAACTCCGTCCTGGGCGTCTCGTTGGCGGTGGCCAAGGCCGCCGCGGACTCGGCCGCGCTGCCGCTGTTCCGCTATATCGGCGGGCCCAATGCGCACATCTTGCCGGTCCCGATGTTGAACATTCTCAACGGCGGCGCACACGCCGACACCGGGGTGGATGTTCAAGAGTTCATGGTGGCCCCGATCGGTGCGCCCAGCTTCGCCGAGGCGCTGCGCTGGGGCGCCGAGGTTTATCACGCGCTGAAGGCGGTGCTGAAGAAGGAGGGCCTGTCGACCGGTCTGGGCGACGAGGGCGGCTTCGCCCCGGACGTGGCCGGCACCACCGCGGCGTTGGATCTGATCAGCCGGGCCATCGAGTCGGCCGGCTTCAGGCCCGGCGCGGATGTCGCTCTCGCACTCGACGTCGCGGCCACCGAGTTCTACACCGACGGCACCGGTTACAGCTTCGAGGGCTCAACCAAAACGGCAGAACAATTGGCCGAGTTTTATGCCGGGCTTCTCAACGATTACCCGCTGGTGTCGATCGAAGACCCGTTGTCCGAGGATGATTGGGATGGCTGGGTAGCTTTGACCACCTCGATAGGTGACCGCGTGCAGATCGTCGGCGACGACTTGTTCGTCACTAATCCCGAGCGCCTCGAGGAGGGTATCGAGCGCGGTGCAGCAAATGCGTTGCTGGTCAAGGTAAATCAGATCGGGACGCTGACCGAGACCCTCGATGCGGTGGCGCTGGCTCACCACAGTGGATATCGCACGATGATGAGCCACCGCAGTGGTGAGACGGAGGACACCACCATCGCCGACCTCGCGGTGGCGGTCGGCAGCGGGCAGATCAAAACGGGCGCGCCGGCGCGCAGTGAACGTGTCGCGAAGTACAACCAGCTGCTGCGGATCGAAGAGGCGCTGGGTGACGCGGCCCGCTACGCCGGTGATCTGGCCTTCCCGCGCTTCGCGGTGGAACCGAAATAAAGTAGCTTGGCCGCCAAGCCCGATCCGAAGCGCCGTTCCCCAGCGTCACGCCCGGGGAAAGCCGGTGATTCCGCTCGGGGCCGTCGTTCCGCGAGCTCGGCGAAGCCCGTCGCCAAGCCCCTCTCCAAGCCGCTGTCCAAGCCCGCGCAGACCGCTCCGGATGAAAGTCGCAACACGAACCGCTCGCTGCAAGAGCATGTTGTCGAACCCATCAAGCGGTCGTTCACCGAATCCGTTGATCAGCGGTCGGATCAGCGGCTCGGCTTCACCGCGAGGCGGGCCGCGATCCTTGCCGCGGTGGTGTGCGTTCTGACGTTGACCATCGCCGGTCCGGTGCGCACGTATTTTGGCCAGCGCACCGAGATGTCGCAGCTGTCTGCGACCGAAGCCGCGTTGCGTACCCAGATCAAGGAGCTGGAGCAACGCAAGGGCCAACTGGGCGACCCGGCATACATCGCGGCGCAGGCGCGCGAGCGCCTCGGCTTCGTGAAGCCTGGCGACATTCCGTTCCAGGTTCAGCTTCCGCCGTCCGCTGCGGTCGCCCCGCAACCGGGCAGTGAGGTGAGCAGCCAGGCCAAGAACGAGCCCTGGTACACCTCGCTGTGGCACACCATCGCCGACTCGCCGCACCTGCCGCCTGCTGCCACCCCGGCACCCGAACCCGAGCCGCCGCCCGTGCCGACAGGGGCGGTGCCCAACCCTTCGGCCCCTGGTGGTTGATCGTGCCGATTTGGAGGTGGTGGCGCGCCAGCTTGGCCGCGAGCCCCGTGGGGTACTCGAAATCGCCTACCGATGTCCCGACGGTGAACCCGGCGTAGTGAAGACTGCTCCGAGACTGCCTGACGGAACACCATTTCCAACGCTGTACTACCTGACGCATCCGGTACTTACCGCGGCGGCGAGCAGACTGGAGACCACTGGGCTGATGCGCGACATGACCGAGCGATTGCACCATGAGCCGGATGTGGCCGCGGCGTATCGACGGGCCCATGAATCGTATCTGGCCGAGCGCGACGTAATTGAGCCGTTGGGTACCACATTTTCGGGAGGCGGCATGCCAGACCGGGTCAAATGCCTGCATGTGTTGATCGCCCACTCACTGGCCAAGGGGCCCGGAGTGAATCCGTTTGGCGATGAGGCGTTGGCGTTGTTGGCCGCAGAGCCGGGGATGGCAGCGACTTTGGTTCCGGGACAGTGGGTTTGACATGGCCATGCGCCTGGCCGCGATCGACTGCGGTACCAACTCGATTCGTTTGTTGATTGCCGAGGTCGTTGGTGGGCGGCTACGTGACGTCCATCGAGAAATGCGGATCGTGCGGCTGGGTCAAGGCGTTGACGCCACGGGTGAATTCGCGCCGGAGGCGATTGCCCGCACTAGAGCCGCACTGGTTGACTACGCGGAACTGCTGCGGGTGCACGCTGTCGAGCGAGTGCGGATGGTCGCCACCTCGGCCACCCGCGATGCGGCCAATCGTGAGGTCTTCTTTGCGATGACGGCTGATGTGCTGGGGGCGGTGGTCCCCGGGTCGGTTGCCGAAGTGATCACCGGCGCGGAGGAGGCCGACCTCTCCTTTCGCGGCGCTGTCGGTGAATTAAACAGTGCCGATGCTCCTTTCGTGGTTGTCGACTTGGGCGGCGGGTCCACCGAAATCGTGGTGGGAGAAGCCGCGAACGAGGTCTTGGCAAGTTACTCGGCCGACATCGGTTGTGTGCGGCTGACCGAACGGTGTCTGCATTCCGACCCTCCCACAGCGCAGGAGGTCGCCGCCGCGCGGGAAGTGGTGCGTGAGCGACTTGCCGTCGCGTTCCGGGCGGTGCCTGTCGAAGGAGCCCGCACCTGGGTCGGGCTGGCCGGGACGATGACGACGCTGTCGGCACTGGCGCACAACATGACGACCTATGACCCTGCGGCTATTCATCTTTCGCGAGTACCGAGCGATGAGCTGCTGGCGGTCTGCGAGCGGCTGGTCGGCATGACCCGGGTGCAACGTGCCGCGCTGGGCCCCATGCACGAAGGTCGTGTCGACGTGATCGGCGGTGGGGCGATCGTGGTACAGGAGTTAGCCCGCGAACTACGCGACCGGGCCGGCATCTGTGAGCTGACCGTCAGCGAACACGACATACTGGATGGGATCGTCCTGTCGCTGTGCGCGTGAGTCGGATCGACTGACTCGACGCCGAGGCTGAAGTGACAGATGTGATCACGCCTCGAAGCGGTAGCCCATCCCGGATTCGGTAAGCAGGTGCTTGGGATGTGACGGGTCGTCCTCGAGCTTGCGTCGTAGTTGCGCCAGATACACACGTAGGTAATGGGTTTCGGCGGCATATGCCGGGCCCCACACGTCTTTGAGCAGCTCCTCGCGGCCCACCAGCTTGCCGCGATTGCGGACCAGCACCTCGAGCATGCCCCACTCGGTTGGGGTGAGGTGGACTTCGGCACCGTCCTTGGTCACCTTCTTGGCAGCCAGATCCACGGTGAACGAATCGGTTTCGACAACCGGGTGGTCCATCTCGGACGCCGCAGTGTTGCGGCGGACCGCCGCACGCAGCCTGGCCAGTAACTCGTCCATCCCAAAGGGTTTCGTGACGTAGTCATCAGCGCCGGCGTCCAGGGCCTCGACCTTGTCCGATGAATCGGTGCGCGCCGACAGCACGATCACCGGTGCGTTCAGCCAGCCGCGCAGACCACCCAGTACATCGATTCCCGATATGTCAGGCAGGCCGAGGTCAAGGATCAGATCGTAAGTGGGTTGTTTTGGGTAAGATTGTTGCTATCA
>JAVROG010000242.1:0-9843 GCA_032162865.1 Mycobacterium sp.
GAATCCTGGAAGCCGGCTCCGACGGTCCGGACGTCGAAGGTTTGCCGTGGCTGGCACGGCTGCAGTTGCGACGGATGGCCGTATTGGTCGCCGATATCGCCTGACCCGCCTATGCCCTGGTGAACACCGTTTTTCCGGTCATCGCGGGCCAGGCTGACGGCGCATCCTCCCACGGGACGACGCGGTCGACTGCGGGCGCCAGGTCGCACCCCTGGGCGAGTAGCCCGAGCACCTCCGGGATGGCGGCGCGGGCATTGACCCGCCCGGTGACAAACCTCACACCGCGGGTGTACAGCGGCAGCAACGGCAACTCGACCTTGCCGTAATAGATCCCGGTGTCAGTGCACACGCCGTCTGGCCAGGTCGCGCGCAGCGTCGCCACCAGCAGCGCCGGGTCGGCTGTGGTGTTCACCGTGACCGGATATGGATCCCATTCCTTCACCGGCTTCGACCGATCATGAACGGTCGCCCCGAGCTTTTCGGCGGCTGCCAGCCGGCCCCCGTCGGTGTCGACGTAGTCGACGTGGGCACCAAGGGCTACCCCGATTGCGGCCGCGTAGAGCCCGATCGACAATGTGCCAACCACAAGGACGCGGCGGTCGACTTCATCCAACCCGGCCAGGTCGGCTGCGTAGGGCGCCACCGTGCGCCAACCGTCCGGGATGTTGTCCGACAGCGATGCGATGGCAACCGGGTCGACTGATTCGGGAACCGGGATGAGCATCGCGTCGGCGTAGGGCACCAGCACCTGATCCGCCATGAATCCCCCGCCGTCCAGACCGGCGATCGGGGCCATCCCATACATCGCCATCAACGGCACCGAGCCACATGTGCCGGTCACGCCACGGCGGCATTCTCGGCAGGTTCCACAACTGATCTGAAAGGGCACTATCACCCGGTCGCCCACGTGGACGCTGGTCACTTCATCGCCTACCGCGATGACCTCGGCCAACCCCTCGTGACCGACCGCGTGGCCTGGGGGCAGCGGCAGCCGGCCGTGACAGACCGCGACGTCCAGGTCACAACAGGCCACCATCAGAGGCCGAACCAGAGCCTGTCCGGGCGCGGTCATTACCGGCTCGGGCGCTTCGCGCCACGCGTATTTCCCGGCCTCTTCGAACATCAACTGCCTCATCTCAGCATTGTTGAATGATTACTCAAGTAAAGTCAAGGCCATGCCGAGACCGGACCGCAGCCGCGCAGCACTCATCGACAAAGCCGCCACCCTGTTCCGCCGCCAGGGCTATGCGGCCACTGGGTTGAACCAGATCCTCGCTGAGGCCGGCGTCAAACCGGGATCCCTGTATCACCACTTCCCGCAGGGCAAACAACAGTTGGCCGCCGCGGTCGTCGACAACGTCGGCGCCGGCATCGAGCAACTTCTTCGCCAGCTCCTCGTGACGGGGCGCCCGGTGGCCGACATCGTCGATCGCTGGATCGACGTGCTGGCGGCGGGGTTGGCCGGCGACCACCGGGACGGGTGTCCCGTCGAACCGCTCGCCACGGAGGCAGTGCACGCCAGTCCAGCGGTCCGGGCGGCCTCCGCGCGCGCGTTTCGAGCATGGTGCGCGGCGATCGAGGAACGGCTGTGCTCTGATGGCTGGCCCGCACCACGCGCGGAACAGGTTGGCCTCGCGGTGATTTCACTCATCGAAGGAGCATTGATACTGACCCGGACCACCGGAGATCCGGATGCGCTCACCGCCGCTAAGGCGGCGGCACGCTTGCTGCTGACCCACGCCGGTTAACGGATTACATATCCAAACCGACGTCGAGCACCCGCACCGAGTGGGTCAGTGCACCGACCGCGAGGTAGTCCACTCCGGTCCCGGCATACGTCTTGGCGCTCTCCAGACTGAGGCCGCCGGATGATTCGAGTAGGACTTCCGGCGCGCGCTTGTCGCGGCGCTGCACCGCCATCTGCGTCTGCCACACCGGGAAGTTGTCCAGCAGGATCAGTTCCGGCTTCTCGGGCAGCACTTCGTCAAGTTGCTCCAACGAGTCCACTTCGACTTCGCAGGACAGCTTGGGCACGGCGGCGCGCACCGCACGCAGCGCCTCCACCACCGACCCCGCCGCCGCCACGTGGTTGTCCTTGATCAGCGCCGCATCGCCCAGACCCAGTCGGTGGTTGACGCCACCGCCCACGCGGACCGCGTATTTCTGCAGCGCCCTCAGCCCGGGCAACGTTTTGCGGGTGTCGCGAACCTTGGCCTTGGTGCCCTCAACAGCCTCCACCCAGGCCGCGGTCACAGTGGCGACGCCGGAGAGATGGCAAAGCAGGTTCAGCATGGTCCGTTCAGCGGTCAATAGGCCTCGCGTATCGGCCTGCACGGTCAACAGCGGCTCACCCGGCTGCAACCGCGCCCCATCCTCGACGCGATGCACCACCTGGTAGCCGTCACGGCCGAGCACCTCGTCGAGCACCAGCAGCGCAACGTCCACGCCGGCAATCACACCGGGCTCCCTCGGCACCATGGACGCCGTGGCCACCGCACCCGCCGCCACGGTCGCCAGGGTGGTGGCGTCCGGGCCGTAGCGCAGGTCCTCTTTAAGTCCACGCCGAATGGTTTCCCGCGCGTCCGCACGCTCGGCATCGTCGAGCATCATCAGCCCACCGCCACCAAAGCTTCCACCTGCACGGCATTGCAGTCGGCGGCCAGCCGGACCAGGCTGCTGCGTCCTTGCTCGGAACCGGTCGATGGGAACTCGGCGCGGTGGTGACAACCGCGGCTCTCGGCGCGGGCCAGTGCGGCGGCGGTCACGGTGCGAGCAGCCACTGCCAATGCGACGTCTTCGACATCGCGACGGTTGCCCACCCGGCGAACCGGTGCGGCGCTGAGCATTTCAGCCAGCCGCCGCAGTCCTGCGGCATCGCGCACCACTGAGGCGTCCCGGCTCATCGCCTGTTGCAACTCACCGCGCGCAGGGGCGGTGTGCGTGATCGGTTCGGGCCATCCCGCGCGGGAGGTCGCCGGGGGACGCCCTGCCGCCACCGCATGAGCGGCGGCCGCCTTCCCGGCCCGCCCGCCGACAACCAGACCTTCCAGCAGGCTGTTGGAGGCCAGTCGGTTGGCGCCGTGCATTCCGGTGCGGGCCACCTCGCCTGCCGCATACAAACCGGGCAGTTCGGTCTGTCCGTACACGTCGGTGACGACGCCACCGCAACTGTAATGCGCGCCCGGAACGATCGGGATGGGCTGACGGACTGGATCTATACCGGCCGCGAGGCACGCGGCGGTAACGGTCGGGAACCGCGTCGCAAAGCCCACGATGCCACGCGCATCCAGGTAGGCGCACGGATCGCCGGTCGCCTTCAGCCGCGCGTCGATGGCGGCCGCGACCACATCACGGGGGGCCAAGTCGCCCATCGGATGAACACCGGCGGTAATCGAATTTCCCTGGCTGTCAATCAGTATCGCGCCCTCGCCGCGGACGGCCTCGGTGATCAGTGGGCGCCGGCCACCGCCGCCACTGGCGCACGATGTGTCGAAAAGCATCGTCGGGTGAAACTGGATGAACTCGAGATCGCTGATTGGCAGGCCCGCCCACAACGCCAACGCGATGCCGTCACCGGTGGAGCCATCGGGATTAGTCGTTGCACCGAACAGGTGCCCCAGCCCACCGGTGGCCAGGATCACCGCAGGCGCACTGATGATGCCCACCCCGTCAGGGCGGCCAACCAGCACCCCGGTCACCGCGCTGTCATTGTGCAGCACCCGCAGCGCCACGTGGCCGCTGCGTATGTCCAGCAGACCGGCGGCATCATCGAGCGCGCGCTGGACCTCGGCGCCGGTGGCGTCACCGCCGGCGTGCACGACGCGTCGCCGCGTGTGACCGCCCTCGCGCGTCACATCCCAGCGGCCAGTCGCAGCTTCGTCGAATCGTGCTCCCTCACCGACTAATTCGGTTACCGCGCGATAGCCGTCGGCGACAATCGAATACACCGAGTCGGTGTCGCACAGGCCCGCACCCGCCGCCAAGGTATCGGCGACGTGGGCATCGATCGAGTCGTCATTGTCCGGCAACACCACCGCGATGCCGCCCTGCGCGTAATGCGTCGCGGTAACCCCGCTCGTGTGACCCGCCTTGTTGAGCACGATGACGCGGCGCCCGGCCCGGTGGGCTGCCAGCGCGGCCGCCAACCCGGCGACACCCATTCCGATCACGACGACGTCGGCGTCGTCCCGCCACGCCGGAGCGGCGGTCATTCGCCACCCCCCGGCTGGCCGATCTCGATCATCCGCTGCACGCTGCGACGGCCCGCTGCCGCGACGTCCGGGTCGACATGGACCTCGTCGGCACCTTCCATCAGGCAGCGCAACAGGGCGGCGGGAGTGATCATTTTCATATACCGACAGGAGGCGCGGTCGTTGACCGCCTGGAAGTCGACTTCCGGTGCGGCCCGGCGTAATTGGTGCAGCATGCCGACCTCGGTGGCGACCAGCACCTTACGTGCGCGGGTCTCGTGGGCGGCCTCGAGCATGCCGCCGGTGGAGAGGATCTTGACGCGTTCCGCGGGAAATGCGCCCTCTCCGGCGAGATACAAAGCCGAAGTGGCACAACCGCATTCGGGATGCACGAACAGCTCGGCATCGGGATTCGCCCGCGCCTGGTCGGTGAGCTCGTCGCCGTTGATCCCGGCGTGTACGTGGCATTCGCCGGCCCACACGTGCAGGTTCTTGCGGCCGGTCACCCGGCGCACGTGGGCGCCCAGGAATTGGTCCGGGCAGAACAGCACCTCGCGGTCGGGGTCGATAGAGGCGACCACGTCCACCGCATTCGACGACGTGCAGCAGATGTCGGTCAGTGCTTTCACCTCTGCCGTGGTGTTGACGTAGGAGACGACGACGGCCCCGGGGTGGTCGGCCTTCCACGCGCGCAGTTCGTCGGGTGTGATCGAGTCGGCCAGCGAGCAGCCGGCCCGCTGGTCCGGGATCAATACAGTCTTGGCCGGGCTGAGGATCTTGGCCGTCTCGGCCATGAAATGCACACCGCAGAACACGATCGTGTCCTCGGGCGCCTCGGCGGCGATCCTGGAGAGCGCCAGCGAGTCCCCGACGTGGTCGGCGACATCTTGGATCGCGGGCAGTTGGTAGTTGTGCGCCAGCACGGTGGCGCCGCGCAGGCGGGCCAGGCGGCGGATCTCGGCGGCCCACTGCGCGTCACCCTCGACCCCGGTGTAGCCGGTAGGGGTGCTGACGATGCGGGCGGCTAGCTCATCGGCGAACGCATCCATGCGATTGAGGACCGTCATGGGGGCTCCTTCGCACCTAGGAGGTTTTCGACTTATAATCGAAAACATGCCCCATGGTAGCACCGCCCACGAAGTGCTCGCGGTCGTGTTCCAGGTTCGAATGCTTACCGGCGCCGGTCCCGGCGGGAAACCGCAGCTTAACGTGCTGTTATGGCAGCGTGCCCAAGAGCCGCAACGCGGCGCGTGGTCGCTGCCGGGTGGGCGGTTGCGCAATGACGAGGACATGACCACCTCGGTCCGCCGTCAATTGGCCGAGAAAGTCGACCTGCGCCAACTCTCACACCTGGAGCAACTCGCGGTCTTCTCCGATCCACACCGGGTGCCAGACACCCGGATGATTGCGTCCACCTTCCTGGGCCTGGTGCCCTTCCCCGCCACACCCGAGTTGCCGCCGGACACCCGGTGGCATCCGGTGAATTCGCTGCCGCCGATGGCGTTTGACCACGGACCCATGGTGACCCACGCGCATGCCCGCCTGGTCGCCAAGATGTCCTATACGAACATTGGGTTCGCCTTGGCCCCAAGAGAATTCGCTCTGTCGACGCTGCGCGACATCTACGGTGCCGCGCTGGGTTACCAGGTGGATGCGACGAATCTGCAGCGCGTTCTTGTCCGCCGCAAGGTCATCACCCGGACCGGCACCATCGCTCAGTCTGGCCGAAGCGGCGGTCGGCCGGCGGCGCTCTACCGCTTTACCGATTCGCAACTGCGGGTCACCGACGAGTTCGCCGCGCTGCGGCCGCCAGGCTAGAGCCGCTCGCTTGGGCTTTCGCTCACGATGTGCGACACCAGCGCGCCGGTTTCGATTCAGTGGACCGGACCTGTACATTGTTTAAGAGCTATTTAAGAGAATGCTGGCGCATGGCACGCGCTGGTGCTGGAATCTGACTGGCCGGCGGCGCCGCCATCCCGTGGTTCGGGGCAGGTGCGCGCGAGTACGCCAAGGGCCTCGAAGGGAACCTTGATGGTGGAGCTCGCCAAAGCGGCAGGCGCGACAGGTCCGGAAGGGTTGCACTGGATCGGGCGGCCCGCCCACGAGGAGCTGCAGCGCAAGACCCGCCCCCTGCTTCCCAAGGATGACCCGTTCTACCAGCCACCCGCGGGCTTCCGGCACGCCGCACCCGGCACCGTGTTGCGCTCACGCGACGTCGAACTGGCCTTCTTGGGCCTGATACCCCAGTCGATCACCACTACCCAGTTGTTGTTCCGCACCACCGACATGAACGGCAACCCCGAGGCGACGGTGACGACAGTGCTGGTCCCCGCCGAGGTCGCCCCGGGCAAGACCGTTCCGCTGCTCTCCTACCAGTGCGCGATCGACGCCATCACCTCGCGTTGCTTTCCCTCGTACGCGCTGCGACGCCGGGCCAAGGCCATCGGTTCCCTGGCTCAATTGGAGTTGTTGCTGATCACCGCCGCGGTTGCCGAAGGCTGGGCGGTATCGGTGCCTGACCACGAAGGGCTACACGGGTTGTGGGGCGCACCCTACGAACCCGGCTACCGCACCCTCGATGGCATCAGGGCCGCACTGAACTCCGACCGACTCGGCTTGTCCCCCTCGGCGCCGATCGGATTGTGGGGCTACTCCGGCGGTGGGTTGGCCAGCGCCTGGGCCGCCGAGATGTGCGGCGACTACGCACCCGAGTTGGACATCGTCGGTGCGGTGTTGGGCTCACCGGTAGGCAACCTGGGCAACACTTTCCGACGCCTGAACGGCAGCCTGCTGTCCGGTTTGCCCGCACTGGTGGTCGCGGCCCTCACCCACACCTACCCGGACCTCGACAAGGTGATCAAGGAACACGCCAGCGACGATGGACGCGCCTTGCTCCTGAGCCTGGAGAAGATGACGACCGCCGAAGCGGTTATCAAGATGGCGCACAAGGACATGGGCGACTTCCTCGACGAGCCGCTCGAGAAGATCCTGTCCACGCCGGCGGTTGCGCACGTCTTCGACAGCACCACCCTCGGCGTCGCTGTTCCGACGCCGCCGGTGCTGATCATCCAGGCCGTGCACGACTACCTGATCTCCGTCGACGACATTGACGAGCTCGCCGACGCCTATTCAGCCGGCGGCGCCGACGTCACCTACCACCGGGACGCGTTCAACGAGCACATGCTCTTGCACCCGCTGTCGGCTCCGATGGCGCTGCGCTGGCTCATCGACCGCTTCGCCGGCCGCCCGTTGAGCGACCATCTGATTCGAACCAAGTGGCCCACCATGTTCAACCCGATGACCTACGCCGGAATGGCGCGGCTGGGAGCGATCGCGGTCAAGGTCATCACCGGCAGGAAGATCCAGCGCCGGCCGCTTTAGTCGCAAGCGCGGCGTGGCCGAGCGCAGCGGGTCGCCACCGTCAGGTCCAGTGGCGATCGCAAGCACGGCGTGGCCGGGTGCAGCGGGTCGCCACCATCAGGATTAGCCTTAAGGCCCACCATCGGGCAAGCCACTAGGAACGGGCGCCGCTGGCGGCTGCGGCACCACAACCGGCGCCGGGACGATGGGCGGGTAGGCACCCAAGTCGTCGCGGAGGGTCCCGGCGGCAAAGAAGGCGAATACCAGCGACCCGGCGGCGGCCGGAGACAGCAGAGTTGCGGCTATCTGCAGTCGCAGGTGGCCAAAAAAGACCGGTGGCGCCTCTTGGACGTACGTCACCGAGTGGTCGGCATTCGACAGCGCCACGGTGTCGAAATCCAATGCGCCGTAGCGCAGCCGGACCAGCAACGCCCCCACTGCTGCTGCGGCGGCGGCCGCACCGATCAGCCCGATCGTGAGCCCGGCGACCATTTCGGGGCCCCGGTGATCACGCCACTGCCACACCAAAACCGCCGCCACCACGGCAACCACACCGAGCAGCCCCAGCAGTAGGAACGGGGCAACGAAGAAGTTCTGCGATTCGCTACCCAAATAGTCGTGCACCCGCTCGCCCTTGCGGGTAATCGCCACCACGGCGTGAATGGGTGGGGCGATCCACGCCCATAGCGCGCCAACCAGCACCCCGGAGGCCGCCAACCCGGCAGCCACGATCAGCAACGCCCTCGTCCGCGTTGCCCGGGGCGGGACTCGGCCAGGTTCTGCGCCGAGCCAAGGTTCTGCACCGAGCGTCTGCTCCGATGCCACCGGCAAGCCGTCTTCCACCCGCACTCACCTCCGATTTCGCGCGCCCCCGTGAGCATATCGTCGCGAAAGTTGGTGCGCTTTTACGGCGTCGACCGCGACTAGCGTTGCAGAGGTGTTGGTTGCCGACCAGTTGTACTTGATGCAGCTGGATTTTGAGAAACGTGCGCAAGAGCGCCGAGCGGCTGTGGACCGGAAGTTTCAGCGCCTTCGAGATGAAGAACAGCGGCGACAAGACGAACGCAATGCGCGTGAGGGACAGGCCGACGAGGCGGCCCCGTTGTGCGCCACCCGGGCTACCCCGGTCAAAGAACTGCAGATCATCTACGAGGACGAGGACGAGGACTAGAGATGGACGAGTTCTACGTCCAGCCGGAGGACCTGCACCAGATCGGGCGGGTGTGGTCGCAGGCCAGCGAAGGCCTGCACGAACAGGTCGCAGGGTTACACGCGGGTCGGCTCGATCCGGCGCACTTCGGCGCACGCTACGCCGACCAGGCCAGTGGCGTCACCGCGGCGTACAACAGGCTCGAGGGCACCTGGAGCGCGTGGAGCCAGCGTTGCGCAGGGTTCAGCGCGAAGCTGCACACCGCCGCAAGCGCCTTCCGTGCATCTGACCAGACCTGAATCCAGCCGCTGATGGCTGATTGGGGTAGGGAGATCCTCAATGGGTCGATGTTCAGCGCCTGGGGTCATGAGTTTGCTGCGTTGGCGACCTTTCGCGAGTACCTGGACACCCTGAACGCATACCGCGACCGGCTTCATCTGTGCGGAGTCGACTTCACCGCACTGCCCGGCAAGGACAAAGGCGGCAAATACTGGGAAGTCGAATACCACCAAGAAGACGACATCAACCTCAAAGCCTTCCGCGACAACGCCCAAGCCCTCAACTCCGCCAGCACCCAAGCCGCCGCCCAACTCGAGCTGATCCGCCAAACCGAAGACCTGCACGTCTACTGGCAAGGCGAAGCCAGCCGAGCCGCCCTGCACAGCTACCTCACCGACAGCACCCGCCTCGAACAAGACCGCGCCCACCTCGCCGCACGCTCCCAAGACGTCGCACAAGTCGCCCGCAACCTCGAAGCCACCCTCACCAGCAAAGCCCAAGACGCCTCCAACATCGTCAACAACCTCGTCAACCAAGCACTGGGCAACAACCTGGCCGACTTCGACACCCGCCTACGCACCGCCTGCGAAGCCATGGAAGCCAACAACCAAGGCGGCTCAGGACCCTTCGGCCTGGGCACCAACCAACACCGCTACATCCCCCACGGCGGCAACGGCGCCAACTGGAGCGCCGCCGACGTACGCAACGACATCCAAAACAACGTCATCAGCGGCTTCGGCTACGCCTTCAACGCCCTCGACAAATCCAACTACGCCACCGAAGAACACCTCCGCACCAACTACCAAACCCTCCTCACCGCCCTCGACGACCAAAACGGACCCCCCGACACCCCCACCCCACAAA